>MNZP01000204.1 GCA_001873675.1 Syntrophaceae bacterium CG2_30_49_12
CTGCGGTCTAAACAACCGTGTCCAACTTTGTAAAGCGGGCGTATTCTATAAACATGTTGCCACCTTTCAAGGCTGGTTATCCCCCCACGGTTAACTGGCTCCACCTGGCCAGGAACTTTTTGGCTGTCTTTTTCATGTTTGACGATCCGTCCTTTATTTTACATGTGTACTTGGCGGCCTCATCCATGAATTCAGTCAACCCCCACTCCTCCGGGTCATAGTTTTTTATCAGAACGGACGCCTCTGCGGCCAGAGATATATTGTCGGCAACCTTTACCTCAGGCGGGTATGGATATGTAATGCCCAGTGCATCTGCAACCACCAGGCTTATGCTGTGTTCAAGCAGGCTGTACTTTGATCCGTCGATGTACCACTTGATGGGCCTTGGCATGTCGGTAATATAGGCTTCCGGCGCGTCGTGGAGCAGCGCCTCCAACTTACTGGTTTTGCATATTTCCTCCACAAGGAGGCTATGCTGGATTACCGAATAAAATTCCCTGCAGTGGCCGGCAAACCTGCATACCTTCGACAGCGAGTAGGCTATATCGTTTATGTCCACATATTTTTTATCAATATACCCATCCGCATAGAAAAATTTGCCGCCATTGAATGTTTGCGTCCAATAGTCGGATTTATTTCTTTGATGGTTTGTTATGTTACACCTCCGTGTTGGTGGTAACCGAAAACGTTTTTACATGTGCATGTCGACAATGGTCAGGAACCTGCTGCCGCTTAAGAGTATGTCTTTGATTAATTTTTTGTTATCGACATATGTGTTTGCGCTAAGCTTGTGGCTGAATATGAGATAATCGAATAAGCAGTCTGAGACATTATCAATATGCAGCAGCATAGAGCTTGCCACCCAGTCTATTTCAGATATGGCGGCCGTAGTCTTAAGCGTCCCTTTTTGGGTTACTATCGAATCTTTAAACCTGCCTCCAATTTCATACCAGTCATAGATTCCGTACGGGTTTATATAGTAACCTATGTTTTTATCATCGTTAACCTTATAATTATATTCGATGTCTAGAAATTTGTCAAAGCTCATCTTATCGTATTTTTTATTTTTAAATTCATTTTCTATCTTGGCTTTTTCTTCATCGCCTATTACGGTGAACTCTACCACGCCATCTGGGACCCACTCAAGGTCGTACGTGTAGTATTCCAGTATGGCGTCGATGTCTTCGCCTCTATTGTGCACAACTGCTGTTGCCATATGCATGTTTACGCTCCAATGCGCGGAATGCCGGTTTTAGTGTGTCTTTTAAGCTCGTTTCCCAAATAACCAATTAACCCAGCCATTGCGTAGATAAACGCACAGTATTCCGCGCCGTCGTCAGACATGTTAACTGCAAAAATGCGCCTCGCCATGGTCTGACATACCACAGCGAAGTCGCTGTATGATGTAATGACATATGCCATATCTGGTAAATCGGCAAAATGTTTTTCTATAGACAGGTCTTGGTCAACTGTCACAAGAACATATTTGATTGTTTTATTGAAGATGTACACTATTTCTCCTGTTGTCTATTTAGCGTTGCTTATATTATTGTCCTCCACAATTTTTGCAAGATCTTCAGCAAACCTGCGGTGGTTTGCCTTTATCTCGTCGATCTTGTCAAACTTATTTTGTATTACAAGTTTGGATATTTTTGATTGTATATTGGCATCATATGCCTCAGTAAGCCTATACACAACATCTATAAGGTTTACGGTATCTTTTATTAGTCTGCATTTTTTATCGCAGCCCCTTATGTTCGATACCCTGTGTTCGATGTCCTTTATTGTTTCAAGGAGTACCTGCACGTTTTCTCCAATCCGGTTTGTACAACAATAAGTAAACGTGACAACTCCGCCCGTTAAAACAGGCGGCTTCTCAGGCGACGGCCGCTTCGTGACCGTTAACATCTGCTGGCCCTGTCCGGGCCAGGAGAGCGCGGGCAAAGAACTTATATTGATTCCGGAAACATGTATCCGCCGTCTCGCCTTACCAACTTGCCATATTTTACTAATTTGTAAAGGTGTGGGTCAATCGAGTGTCCTGTTTTATTCGCAAGTTTGGCTATTTCTTTTCTTTGATATACAATGCCATCCAGCATAATCCCCCTGTAGAAACTTTCTATCCTGACAAGGTGTGCAGAATTGGTTATTGAGTCATTAACTTCAAAGAAAGGATTGTAGTTTGCCTTTTTTGACTTATCGTATTTTTGTATTATTTTTTGGATTCTCTCCCCCCACATTGTAATTATGTATGTGTCGTTGCCCATGTTGTTCACAAGGTCCATTATGGTCAATTTTGTCAGCGTTTGCATGGTGAGTTTATTTGGCCTGGGGCGTATTTCGGAATACCTGATTTCAATGTTGGGCTGAAAGCTCATCAAAACATTTGGCCATACGGTGTGTCTGTATGCCGCATCTTCTATGTCCTTTGTGCAATCAGCACACAGGTACACCTCGTCTATCTTTGCCCATGAATCAGGTATCCTGGCCGAAATTTCACGCTGGTCGCACAGGGAGCACACATACGTTGTTACGCATTTTCTAGATATCTGTCCAGACATCTTCCGGTATTTCGGATGAGTTTATAACACCGACAAAGCTTGCTGTAAGCTTTTTGTTTACCGTCCTTTTTTCGGTGTTGGATGCGCACAGGTCTTTAATGATTATCGGCCTTAAGTTCATAGAGATAAGCTTCGTGGCAGTGTCAAGTATTTCCTTGTCGGTTTCCACGCCGCAGAGATATATGTCCTCTTCCTTGAAATCGTTCAATATGGCCTCCAGGCCATTATCTTTTTCATCCATGAGAAATATATCGTTGCCACCGTTATACGAGAACACGTACCCCTCCATAGGCATTTTATCTATAATGTCTGCAGTTTTGTCGTTAGAGCACAGCTCTGTAAATTTTTCGTTAAGTCTTCTTACAAACACGACATTGAAAAATTTTGGTATCATGGCCGCTATTTTGTTTATTGTTTTTTCAGTTGCGGCGACTTCAGCCCTTCCGTTTTTAACGTAATCGTTTTGCATGTTTATAATTAATAATACTCCGGTCGGCATACTCTCTCCTTAGTGTTGTTTCAGGTGTATGTGTTTCTGTGTTTTTGAAAAACATCCATTTTTGCAAATAGCGCAATAACCGTGCCGTTTATCCCATGTTTTCGGGCATTTTACCATTCCGTCTGTCCTGTCGTCGTCTCCAAAAAAGATAGTCGACCAACCGGACAATATAAGGGAAAGTGTTTCATCGTCGGAATTTGACGGATCTATCGAGGCCAATATGTCCAGGTTTTCAATATCAAACAACACGGTTTCTATTTTATCTCTCAATGCGTCGCTTCTCCATGCCCTGGTTGGAAGGTGGAACTCTCTATTGTGGTTGTATTTGGATATTTCGGCTATTTTATATATATCGTTTTCGCACGATATAGCCTCTCCTCTTGACGCAAACCTTATCCTGTCGGAGCTTAATCTCTTTCTGTCTAACAGCCTTGACAGGTTTTTGCCATTTATATATTTCCAGGACTCTTCGTTTTTATATGCATCTGGCATGAGATCTTTCTTGAATGCTTTATACAGTTTTACATTATAACAGGTTTTTGCGCAAAAAGATGTCGCAAATTTACATGACTGCGGTCCCCTATTTATGGTAAAAAGACCGATATCTTCACAAAAAGTTATTCTTGGTTTATACATATCAATCACCAATTATTGAGACGTGTCTATTATATTTTAGTTGGCACTGCAGGTATAGCAAATGTGCCAAATTAATTTAACGAATATCAGTTTTGTTTATCCATTTTCCTCCAATTTTGTATTCCGTTTAATACTACATCAATTTTTCCTAGCATGTAATAACCACCTTCCGGCTGATTCCTCCGGCACTAGTTCCGGCCCCGGGCCCGGAAGCCCAGGACCGGAAATAGCTTTATTCCGATTCCGCCCTGTGCGCCATGAGCATGGCCCGGTCGCGGGAACTCAAACCGCTCAGGTAAAGGCTGCCGCCGATTTCCTTTGGCAGTATCAGTCCGTCCGCACTGGTCAAACTGCGCAGGTCAAGGCTGCCGCTGACTTCCTTTGGCAGTGTCAGTCCGCCCGCACTGGTCAAA
>MNZP01000044.1 GCA_001873675.1 Syntrophaceae bacterium CG2_30_49_12
AACTATTCAGCCACCAAGGCACAAAGACCCAAAGAGAAGATGGATATAAATTGAATAACGGAGTTTTCTCATTAATTTCAATGTGCCATGCATTAAAAAGGCTATTATAAAGAATTAATTTCTATAATCTTGGTGCCTTGGTGCCTTTGTGGCAAGATACCTGAGTAGTTACCTCCTTTAAAACTTATGACTTACGACAGTTTTTAACAGCACCCCCGTTACCCTCTTTATCCTCAAAATAGACAACTGATAGTTATAGACGGCCTCCGCCACCTTCCTCTCCGCTGAGACCAGCAGCGTGTTCGCGTCCATCACATCAATGCTGTCGGCCAGTCCAAATTCGAATTGTTTTGATACGGCATAATAGTTATCCCTGGCAAAGACAAGCTGATCCTCTAAGAATTTGAGAATCCCCTTCTGGGTGACGAGTTCCAGGTAGGCGCTTTCAACCTCTATCTGAATCGTCTTTTTCAGGTCTTCATAAAATAGTCCCGCCTGTCTCTCCTTTGCCTTTGCTTCTCTGACTTCCGCCCTTCTCAAGCCCCCCTCGAAGAGGGGAAAATCTAATGATAACTCCCCGTAGGCACTTTCCTTAAGCAGGAACGGCGACGCAGGACTCTGGTCCGCCCCTTTGTAAACCCCGGAAACGGAAAGCTCCGGCCAGTAGGTCCCTTTTGCATACTGAATCTGCTGGCCGGCTATTTTCTTCTGACTCTCCAGGCTTTTAATCTCCGCCCTTTCCGCCAGGGCTATCTCTTGCAGGGAAGTTAGAGAGGAAATTTGCATATCTTCGCGGGGAGCTTCCCGGAGTTGAAAATCTCTGTTGATCACCACAATTCTTGCCAGTATCGCCCTTGCCAGTTCCCATCCATTTTTTACCGTCAGTTGATCAGACCTGGCTCCGGAAAGCTCTCCCTCGGCCCGCAGGAGCGCCGTCCTGGTTACCTCTCCCACCTTTAATCGCTTTTCCGCGGCATTTCTATGTTTTGTAAGCCTCTCCAGGTTTGAATCGGCAATGTCCAGGATCTTTTTTGCCTTTAATACATCATAGTATGCACTTGCCACAGCAAACAGATGCTCTTCTCTCGCGGCATAAAGATCGTAGCTGTTTCTTACAATGTTTTCCTCCGCCATTTTGAGGCCGGTGAGTTCCCTCCCGCTTAAAGAAAAAGACTGTTCCAGCTTCATACCCCAAACAGTTGCGAAATCAGGTTGAATTACGCCGAAGCCGGTTGACTTGTCCTCGCTATACTTTGTGTAATTCCCGAATGCGGAAACTTTGGGAACTAGGACAGAGAAGGCCTTTTCTTTACCTAATTTTGCAATATAGAGATTTTCCTCGGAAACTTTAATCTTCTCGGAACGTTGAAGGGCGATACCGTAAAGATCATCGAGAGAATATTCTTCTGTAAAAGCGCCGGTTGGCAAAACTGCAAGCGCTATAACAACAATGACGATGCTGCCGATCAATATCTCTTTCATTTTAAACCCATAGCCTTTTCAAGACTTGCCAGGGCGACTTTGTGATCATAGAGGGCCTGTATATAGGCTGTTCTCGCATTAATCAGTCCTATATCCGCGTCGGTGACTTCAATTGGATTTCCCACACCTGCGGCATACCTGCCGTTTGCGATCTCAAAGTTTTCCTGTGCCTGCTTCATGTTCAATTCCGCTGCGGGGATCCTCTCTTCCGCTTCTTTGAGGTTCAGATGTGCCTGCTGCACGTCTGAAAATATGTTTTGTCTGAGAGATTCTTCGTTTGCCTTCAAGACGTTCAGATTTGCTTTCGCTTCCTCAACCTGATATTTCGTTGAAAACCCGCTGAACAGGGGAAAGGAAAGGGCAGCCCCCACATTCCAGCCATGCTCCAGCGGGAATTCTTCTCCTGTCCAGTTGTAAGACGCATTCCCTGTCAATACGGGGTAGTAGCCCGTCTTTGCAAGGTCAATAGATCCTTCTGCCGCCTCTCTCTTTGCGCCGAGCGATTTTAAATCGGGCCTGCTTTTATATGCCATAGCAATGGCGTCTTCAAAAGTTATCTCGTATTTCTGGAAGGAAAGATTGTCTTCGAGAGTATATTCCGGCGCTTTGGGAATCCCCATCGCGTTATTCAGTGTTACCACTGCTAACCGGAGGGCATTTTCCGACCTTATCAGATTCAGCTTTGCGTTACTCAGGTCCGCCTCTGCCTTTGTCACATCAAATCTTGGTTTTGTGCCTACTTCATAGAATCCTTTTGCCTGTTCAAGGTGCTGCTGGAATTGTTTCACCGTCCCGGCGGAAACATCTCTGTTACGCTTCGCCTGTAATACCCCGTAATATGCCTGCTTCACATTAAAGATCACCTGCTCGGAAACATTTTCGAGATCCGAACGTGATGAATCGAGATTGCGCTTCTGGACCTTCACCTGGGTCGGTGTCTTCCCGAAATCGTAAATGTCCTGGCTGAGATTGAAGCCGCTGGAGTATTCGTCAAAGGCCCCGTTCGTTCCGCCGAAGGAACCGCCTGTACTACCCAAAGAAGAGCCTGTTGTACCGGACGAGGAGAAGGAACCCAACAATCTCCCTGATGCCGGTGAAATCCTGTCGTAGCTCGATGACCAGTTTATCCGGGGATAATAATTGGCCTTCGCCTGCCCGACGCGGCTCATACTTACATTTACAGTATTTGTCGCAGCAACGATGTTGGGGTGGACTTTCAGGGCTATGGAAACGCATCTCTCAAGGTTGAGGGATGCGCCTTTTTTTATGATCTCCTCAGCCTCTCCCCGGGAAGCCATAATGACTGCAAGGAATAAAAAACAAAATAATACAAAAGGAATAAAGCTTTTATTATTCTTTATCCATGACCACTTCATTTTCTATTACCCTCCTCAGAAAAATGTCGAGTAACTATTCAGGTTCAAAGTTCCGGGGTTCACGGTTCAAGGTTAGACTAATGAAATATACGGTTCAAGGTTAGACTAATGAAATATGAAGAACGCAAGCCAACCAACCCTGAACCCTGAACCTGATAGCCTGAGTAGTTACAATGTCGATAACAAAACTATCTTTACCGCCTTTACCGCATTTAGGTACTACAGTTTACGGTCGATGTAAAGGTTTTGTACGACAGAGGTAAGAAAGGCGGTCGGAGGATCGAGAGCCTCTACCCGGATGCCCGGTGCGACCGGGGGCGACCCCTCGTCCTCGACGAGGAAACGATCCTTTCCCTGGTGGAGATCATACCATTTCGCTTTCAAAGGATAACGCGGCGGCAAGGAGGAGCCGCCGCAGGCGTATTACTAATACGTCGAGGACGCCGACGACGAAGCCAACAAAGTTAGCCAAAGAAAGCGAAATGGTATCAGGAAGCAGTTGAAGGGGGCTTCCCTGCCGGTCGTCTTGCGGGAGGCAAAACTCTGGAAGATACCCCATCCCTTCCGGTTAACCTTTATTGCAAAACACCGTAACTACTCAGGTTGTCAGGTTCACGGTTCATGGTTCACGGCTGATTGGCTTGCGCTCTTCATATTTCTTGAGATAGCCAGCAATAGGAATCCACGTCTAACCTTGAACCGTGAACCGTGAACCCCGGAACTTTGAACCTGAATAGTTACAAAAATCCCTTGACTTTTTTAGGGGGGGGTAAGATACCTATCAAATTAATAGAGGGGCTGAATAGTTACTAAATTCTAATTGGCAACGACCGATGGCGGCCTATCTGCAAAAAAGTAACCGAACAATCCTTGGTTTTTTGCTTCTTTTGATCATTATCTGCCTGTTTGTCAGTTGTGGGAAGGAAGAGGAAGGAACTAAGCCCCCTGATAAGATCGCTGTTGACCCTGCGAATATCGAAAAGGTATCCCCGGTGATGGCCGATGATTTCTACCGCAGCGTGGGTACAGTACGGTCTGAAAAAACCGCGCAGATCGCAAGCAAGACCATGGGCTATGTGCTGGCGGTTAATGTAAGGGAAGGGGATAAGGTCAAAAAGGGAGATCTGCTTCTTTCCCTGCAGAGCAGGGAATTAGAATTTCGCCTGGAGGCAGCCCTGAATTCTATTTTAGAAATAGAAAGGGGGCTTGCCGAGGCGGAGGCCGCCAAAGAGGAGGAAAAGGCAAACTTAGGACTGGCGGAAGTT
>MNZP01000193.1 GCA_001873675.1 Syntrophaceae bacterium CG2_30_49_12
GAGCTAAAAACCTTTCTGAGGTATCAAAAATGGTATAAAAACACCTTGAAGAAAAGGAAAAATCAGTTAAAAATCACCGGGCTGCCGAAAATTTTTTCAATCGCTATTTTTGGGTGTACAGATCGGTCTTGACACATGCAGCCCAATGCCTTACAGTATCTGCCAACGAGTTGTACCGGTAGAAGCCAAACATCGCTACTAAAAGAATGGGAGGGCAAATAAAGTGGTATATGAGCACAGAACTTACAATATACTGCCTGGTAAGATGCAGGAATTTGTCGAGGCCTTTGGAAATGTGATTGTACCTTTATTTGAGAAACACGGGGCCGAACTTATTGGCGCTTGGCAAACTGCCATAGGTCAAAGCAACGAATTCGTATACATATTGGGTTTTGAGGATTTGGCCGAGCAAGAGAGATTTTGGCGCGTTTTTCGTCAAGATGAACAATTTAGGACTTATACGCAGAGTGGTACCCGCGTTGCGTTCGTAATAAGTAAGATTCTTCATCCGACCTCGTATTCTCCTCTTAAGTAGGTCTGCAACGATGTCCATGATTTTAGCTCAGAGCATAGCAAATCATGGAAAGTAAAGTCATTGTGCTACACGTCTTGCGCAGCAAATTGAAGCCCCAGCTGGTCTCCCTATTCTCTATTATGATGTATGTACTCGGGGAAACTACCAAGAGAATATAGGTCCGTTTCTTGATTTCACAAATTCCTGTTGCTACCTAATTGCACAATCTGGACGATTGTTACCAAGTCTACCCCAAAGCACTTGGGCAGAATTGCTTACAGGCTTCTTCAACCTTCTTAATCTGTTGGAACAAGCGACGGATGTACCCGGCTAACTCACGCTCCGTAAGACTAGTCACATACTCTACCAAGACTTGACGACTTTTTGTGGGCCTCCCAAATTTGTATAGTTGAAATGGTGGGGTTGGTGCTGGGCTGAGTACTCTTCCGTGAGCGAAAGCATCCCTAAGATTTACAATAGTCTCATCAACGCACAAATCGGGTGCATTTTGTGAGGTAACCAGGGAGTTGTACTTTTTAACCAAGTCTTTCAAGCTATCGTAGTTGACGAAGTAGCTCTCTGGAACTACGTCACCAACCCTGATTTTGTCTAGGTTCACTTCCGGAGGCGGAAAGCCATACCTCTTTGAGTCAACGTTATGTAAGAAAAGTCTGAGAATAAGTTCTAAACTATGAAGGTTTCCGATGATTTGCCCTAGAGCACGCTGATAGTTGTCCAATCCCTTCTGGCTTTGCATTTTGTCCTCCATACTTGTTAAAGTACTCAGAATATAGGATTAACATTAACGCCAATGACATTAATTTTACTCTCACGACTATTTCCGAGCAAAAGGGAAAATCGAAGAATGTAAATTACACATTACGCTAAATTGTTTAATGTCCGGCTCACGCCAGTGCTTGTAATGCCTTGACAGCTAATGTTTATGAACATATAATCCAACCCGGGAACTAAATACAAAGGAGAGCAAGAATGTGGGATGCTTCAAAGTGTAATCTATGCGGCGACTGCCTGGTGAACTGTCGTTATGTCGATTATGATAGGGATAGGGCAATCGCTGAAATTAAGCTGCTCATGGAGGGCAAAGACGCCGAAATACTGAGCAAGTGTACCACCTGCATCGCCTGTAATGACTACTGCCCGACGGGAGCCGACCCCTCTAACCTCATCTTCAGGATGCAGGAGAAGATAGGCACCTGTCCCATAGCGGTAGGCGGCAAACCAGCGCTCGAGGCATTAGCCAAGGCACTCGAGGGGCGGGGAGACCCCGGGCAGTTGATACCGGGCGACCCTGATAAGCCAGCTCTGTCACTCGACTCCTTCCAGTTTGAGCAGTTCCCCGAGGGCACATTTGACAGCCAGCTATTCAGGGGCATGACCGTAGTGAGAGGCGGTGAGTATATGTCCCTCGCAGGCTGTGTGCATATGGGTGGGGAGACCTTCGTCGAAAAGTACGGTCAGGGAGTCCTTGACAAGCTGGCAAGCCTGGGCAAAGACATCGTGTACATCCACAATGAGGGCTTTGTTCTGGCGGATGTCAAGGCCAAGGAGTATGGTTTCAATGTTCCCTTCAAGTACATGCACCTCTTCGAATACCTGCGCAACTATCTGAGGGACCACAAAAATAACATCACCAAGCTGGGCAAGAAGCTCGCCTACCAGGCTAACTGCGCCACCAGGTGGATACCTGAGCATGATGCCTTTCTGGATGAGATCTTCCAGCTTGTCGGCGTGAAACGGCCACGCAGGCAATATGAGCGGTTGAACGCCGTCTGCTGCACCGCGCCTATTATACACACTAATAGGGAACTGGCCATTGACATCCAGAAGAGGAACTTCGAGGACGCCATCGAATGTGGCGCCGATGCCCTCATAACTTCCTGCCCTGTATGTGACAGTGTGCTCCGGCGACCCAGCTCGCAGTTTGGTCTGCCTAAGATTTTCATCACTGACCTGTGCCGCATTGCCCTCGGCGAAAAGCCTTGGCCAGAAGGCTCCCGGTAGTGAAGCTACACTCTAGCTTCATGTGCAAATAGGTTAGCGTTCTGCCATTGTTGTGACTGATAACATGTGGTTCCTGACTAGACACTGTCTCCCAGATAGTGCAACAGAGGCCGGCTTAACAACATGAGTAATTGTTGGCAAGGTATTAACCTAATTGGGCACCGGGTTTGACCAGAACAGCAACGTTGCTGGGCAACACAAAAACGTTGTCTTCTTCTCATGCTGTCCCTTATCTAAGGATTGTTTCGCAAACATTGGCCGTAGCCAACGTCTCCCGGCCATTTGTTGGGCGACTATTCAAAGGCCCTAGTATCGCAAATCCCCCGTCCCTCCCTTAGTTTAGCTGACCTAATTGGTACATGATTTCAGCACTTGGTGGTTACTCATTGGAAGGCTGAACGGGCCCCCGTACGCGTTTGGTCTCGGCACGGCGACGCTTGCTCTCTAACCGACGCATCTTCGATGCCAGTGTCGACCTTGTCTTGCGACGGATTTTGGGCCTTTGGCCTGCGTTGCGGATCAGCTCCACAAGCCGATCGATCGCGTCTTGACGATTCCGTCCCTGCGTACGGAACCGTCGGGCGTCGATAATGAGTATGCCATCTTCGGTAATCCGCCTGCCGGCCAGCGAAGTCAGACGTTCGCGAACGTCATCGGGCAGGGAGGGCGAGTTCGCTACGTCAAAGCGAAGCTGCACAGCGGTGGCAATCTTGTTGACATTCTGCCCGCCCGGTCCTGAGGCGCGAATGAAGTCCTCTTGGATCTCGCTCTCGTGAATCGCGATGCCGTGGGTTATGTAAATCATGTCTCGAGTTTACACTCACGTCACTGGCTTACGCAAGCTCTACCCTATGATACCGCTCCTACCCGTGACGATACTGAACAACTCCCTTAACGACACGCATGTGGTAACAAGAGAGGCAAACCATTTGTTTTCATTATAATCCGTTTCCCCTATCTGGTAACGAAATGGAATCAAGTTGCTTTCGGTCTGATTCTCGGCGGCGCGATTGGTAACTTGATTGACCGCCTCCTTTTTTCTAGTATGGTAACCGATTTTCTGGAAACAAGTTTCTGGCCGACATTCAACGTAGCGGATGTAGCGGATTCCGGCATTACCGTCGGTGAGATTATGGTTGGCATTTCTGTCGTCCGGTTGGCATTGGCGGGAAAGCGCTTCGTGAACTAATAGATGACTTAAGAGAAACCCATGAATCCTACCATACTGGTGTGCGAAGCAAAGTACACGTGGAGGTGATTTGAGCCGGGGACCCTTTCTACATCCTCACTCGGTAAAGGCTATTGCCGTGAATGTCTAGTCTCTGGTCACCCCATCCGTAGGGTATACCTAACGCAGTATAGAGATATATAGGCCATCTTTTGCCCGCAAAAAAGAAAGCTTCGAATATTGGCCACGTATCTGAAGTCTCAAGACAGGTTCTGTTGGGGAATCTCCCTAGTTCGGGTATCTCTTCAACTAAATCGAGAATAACGTCGTGCAAAGAATCTAACAACCATT
>MNZP01000177.1 GCA_001873675.1 Syntrophaceae bacterium CG2_30_49_12
CGTTCTTCATATTTCTCGAGATAGCCAGCAATAGGAATCCACGTCTAACCTTGAACCGTGAACCCCGGAACTTTGAACCTGAATAGTTACAAAGATACATAAATTCTGACCCCTGATCCCTAACCTCTGAGGTTTATTAAAAATTAAATCGCCAGTGCGGCCTCAAACCCCTCGTGAACGGCGTCTTTTATCTTCCTCGGCTCGATACAGTCACCAACCTCCCGCAACGGTACTTTACCCTTCAGCGCCTCCACCAGTTCCCTGTCCGGGAGAAGGCCGCCGGAAATGACGATCGTATCCGCAGGGATAAACATCTCCTCCCCTTCCCTCTCAATGAGAACACCGTCCCTTCTTATCTCCCTGTATGAGACTTTTGTCATTACCTTAATGTTACTCTCCCTTATCCTCATCATGGTCACCCACCGGGTACTGATCCCGATGTCTGTCCCAATCTGGGCTTGCCTGGTAAGGAGGGTAACCTTCTTACCCCTCTGGTGTAGGTATTCCGCAACATCCACTCCGATCAGCCCTCCCCCGATGAGGACAACATTTTCCCCGGTGGCGGCTTTACCGGTAAGGAGGTCTATCGCCATGACTACATTTGCCTTGTCAATACCGGGGATTTCCGGGACATTCTGTTTTGATCCCAAGGCCACAACAACACAGTCCGGATTCTCTTTTAATATGTCTTCTGCCGTGGCATTCTTGTTGAGTTTAACCTCTACATTATTTATCTCCATCTGGCGGGTGAGATAAGCTGTCAAACACGCTATCTCCTCTTTGAAGGGAGGAATTACCGCTACCCCGAGGCTCCCCCCTAACTTGTCGGACCTCTCCCACAGGGTTACTCTGTGGCCCTTTAGAGCAGCGCAACGAGCGGCCTCCATACCACCTGGCCCGCCTCCGATGACGAGAACCTTTTTACCCTTCTCCACAGGTTTCAGGAGGTTTTCCCCCTCTCTGCCTAATTCCGGGTTGATGGCACAGAGAACCCCTTCCGGGCCGGCTCTGTGTATCTGGGACATCATCACGTCGAAACAGACACAGCACCCGATGCACCTCCTGATCTCACCTACCCTACCCTCATAGGCCTTGTTCGCAAACTCGGGATCGGCAAGGAGTCCCCGTCCCACGGCGATAAGATCGGCTTTACCCTCTCTTATCACACTGGCGGCTACGAAGGGATCGTTGATTCTCCCCACCGCGGTAACCGGTACATCTGTAACCTCCTTCAAGGCCTTAGACAGATGGACAAAGGCGGCCCGGGGGACCGACATGGGGAGCATCGGTTTGGGAGATTCATGCCATCCCGCCCAGGCATGGAGCCTGTCAGCCCCTGCTTTTACAAAAACCTTAGCCATTCTTTGAGAATCCTCGATTGTACTACCGCCGGGGAGATACTCATCCACACTCATCTTGACGCAGATACTGAAATCGTAACCTACCTTCTGCCGGATTTTTTCAATTATCTCCTTGACAAAGATGGCTCGCGCCTCTGGTGTCTCTCCCCCGTACCGGTCTGTTCTCTTATTTGTAAGAGGTGAACAGAACTGGCTGATCAGGTATCCCGTGGAACCCATAAGTTCCACCCCATCAAACCCCGCCTCTCTTGCCCTTCTGGCACCTTCACCGAAGGCCTCTACGATTTCTTCCACCTCCCCGGTTGTCAATTCTCTCGGTGTCTCCCCGGTATATCTTGAAGGGATAGCCGAAGGGGCAACAGGCGCCTCGCCCAGGTTTTTCGCTCTTGCATACCTGCCGGCATGGTTTAACTGTATGACTACCCTGGCACCTGCTCGATGTATAGCATCGGAAAGGGTTCTCAGGCCGGGAATGTACTTATCATCGGTTATAGCCAGTTCTCCGCCCAGGCCGGCCCTTCCCAGTCTGTGTGTATAGGCCACTTCTACGGTTACCAGTCCGATTCCCCCTTTCGCCCTCGCCGCAAGGTAAGCGATAATCCTGTCACTTACAAATCCATCCCTTCCCCCATAACCCGTCCCCATAGGGGCCATAACGAGACGGTTCTTCAACTCCATCTTACCAATGACAATCGGTTCAAAAAGGATGTCAAGTTCCTCTGGCCTCATGATTTTTCCTCCTTGCTTCCCCTTATTATCCACTTATTGGACCGTCTGTAGTTTTCTCAAGGCGTTCTCGAGACATCTTATTTCTTCCATCAACCGGTAAAACTTTTCCGGCTTGAGCGACTGACGCCCGTCTGAAACGGCCTTGTCAGGTTCGGGATGTACCTCAATAAGCAACCCATCCGCCCCTGCAGCCACCGCCGCCCTGGAGAGGGGAATGATATATTTCCAGTTACCTGCAGCGTGGCTGGGATCAACAATAACCGGTAGATGCGTCAATTCTTTCAAAACCGGAATAGCGCTGATATCGAGGGTATTTCGGGTGGCCGTCTCAAAGGTACGAATGCCCCGTTCACAGAGGATAACCTGCTCGTTTCCCGAGGCGAGGAGGTATTCCGCCGACATCAGAAGCTCTTCAATGGTGCTCATCATCCCACGTTTCAGGAGAACAGGTTTTTTCACTTGACCCACCCTTTTCAGGAGGGCAAAATTCTGGACATTACGCGTTCCAATCTGCAAGATATCGGCGTACTCCGCTACCAGTTCCACATCGGCGGTATCAAGGACCTCGGTAACCACAGGAATCCCCATCTTTTCACTGACCAACTTTAAGAGCTTCAGTCCTTCTTCCTCCATGCCCTGAAAGCTGTAGGGAGACGTCCTCGGTTTGAAAGCCCCTCCTCTTAAGATGTGCCCCCCTCCCCGCTTGACGATGCCGGCGCTCTCCATCATCTGCTCATCACTTTCCACGGCACAGGGACCAGCCATCACGACAAATTCAGGTCCTCCGATTTTCACATCTCCCACGGAAATGACGGTATTACCTTCTCTGGACTCACGGCTGGCCAGTTTGTAGGGTTTCAAGATCGGCACGGCCTTTTCCACACCCGACATAGATTCGGCAAACTTTAACTGGGCCTTACCCCTCTCATCTCCTACGGCCCCTATAATCGTCCGTTCGACTCCCCGGGAAGGATGGACCTTGTATCCCATTGACTCAATCCATTGAATTACATTCTCAATCTGCTTCTCTGTTGCACCTTTTTTCATTACAATGATCATAACCTGACTCCTCCTTTAATTCCCTCCCCCAAAAAAAGACCACGGGAGACATCTTTTGATCTACCCATGGCCTAACATAGTGGACGGGACATTGTTTGTCAATGAGAGAATCTTATGGGCGAATTGGGTATGAGAAGCCCCGGGGTTTCGAGAAGGGAGTGGAGGTCTTTCGTGATCTTTGCTTTCTGGCCGCTTATGGAGGCATCGTCCAGCATAATCATGTCTAACTGGCGGGTATGGATGATCAGGTAACCGATGATTCTGAGCCTCTCCTTCATAAAGCCTTCCTCTTGCCCCTCCAGGCGGGAAAAAAGCGCATCTTCCTTGACCTCTGTCCGAAAACCAAATTCCTCTAAGATACGACCGACAAAAAAGGCCCGCCTCACCCTTCGCTGATAGTCAGCGGCTCCCCCCTTGAACTGGAAACTGATGTAATTTTCTATGGCTCTTTCACTAACTAAAGCCTCCACAATGGAAAAATAGAAACCAAACCTCGAATGGAGAGAGCAGAAATTCTTAGAGATCATAAAATAATTTCGGACGGCATAGGAGGAGCGGGTGGAGGGATCGAGCGCCGGATTGGTAGTGGCCTCGTGTAAGATGGACAAAAATCCCCTTGCATTCACCGGCGGGGGGCCCCGCCAGGGGATGGCGGTGATTCCCGCCCAGAGGGCGAGCATGGGGATGGAGGAGATATTTTCTAATTTAACATGCCTTCCCTCTGCCTCATCTCTGAAGCCATCGTCTAAATCAATAACCCAGAACTGCATAGGCACGTCATACCATTTCGCTTTCTTTGGCTAACTTTGTTGGCTTCGTCGTCGGCGTCCTCGACGTATTAGTAATACGCCTGCGGCGACTCCTCCTTGCCGCCGCGTTATCCTTTGAAAGCGAAATGGTATCAGTTACCAGTTGCTTATTGGCGCGCTCCGGAAAATGATGCTCCTTGCCGAAACTGAACATCTCCTAAATCGCCTTCTCAT
>MNZP01000166.1 GCA_001873675.1 Syntrophaceae bacterium CG2_30_49_12
CCCGGAAACCGATCCGGGAGAGACAGAAATATCAGTAATTTCTACCTTACCACCTTCATAGAGGTCCTTCATCTCATTAGCCCAGTTCTTCTGGCTTTTACCTGCCAGCATTCCCCGGGATACACATTGGGAAGCCCCTGAAAAGTCCCTGTTTTGCAAGGCATGGTAATATTTTAGGACTACCTCCTCAGGGGTCAACCCCGCGCCCCATGCCGCATTCAGGGAAAAAATAACCAAAAAGAATAACACTGCCGCAACAATACCCCACCTCTGACCGATGAATCTTTCCATAATGCCTCCTTTCTTTTTTGGGTTGGTAGCCGCAGGATTTATCCTGCGTTTTATGAAATAATCCCTTCCAGATTGAAATCCAACGATCCCTTGAAAGGATATTCTCTCCAATCAGAAACTAACCCTTTTCTTACGGGATTGTTCAGAATGTACATAATGTGCTTCTTCAAATCGTCTTCTTTCCGGTGGATATGGTCGTAAAAATCCTTTTGCCATTTTGCCCCTTCTCGATTCTTTGATAACCAAAAACCGGCCTTTTGCTTGAAAAGATTCATCATCTTCCATAGATCAGATTCTTCTGAAATACCTTCGTTAACCAGATGGATATGATCTGGCATGAATATATATACCCAATTCTTGCAACTGTATCTATCCTTCACCTCTTTTAGAATTTCTCTGAACCTATCCACGACGGCATTTCCCGTAAATAATGGTTCTCTGTTTTCAACACAGAGAGTAAAGGTCGCTATCACTTGCCCCCTGTAACAATGTAGAGGCAACCGATGCCTCTTCTCTCTTACATATATCATTTTTTTCGCCGGCTAAAGCCGCCGGCTACCTCTGACTTCTGAGTTGGTAGCCGCTACCTCTGACTTCTGAGTTGGTAGCCGCAGGATTTATCCTGCGTTTGTAGTTACCCATCGTCTAACCTGAACAGCCTCCGCAGGGCGGCAATATAGGGGAGGGCCCCACCATTTTGACTTTCCTCTTTGAGGGCCGCGATAGGATCATGAAGAACCTTGTTTAATATGGAAGAGGCCAGAATTTCTACATTTTTCCTCTGTTCGGGGGAGAGATTCCGCATCCAGGAAAGGGATCTGCCCAGTTCTCCTGTGATGATGCCTTCCACTTTTTCCCGGAGAGAAACGATGGTGGGGACAACTTTTAGGGTGCCAAACCATTCTCTGTATTTTAGCGCCTCTTCCTCTATAATCGCCTCCGCCTTCTCGGCCTCTCTCCTGCGATTATTCAGATTCTCATCTACAATCTCCTGGAGATTGTCAATGTTGTAAAGGTATACATTATCAATATTACCTGCTGCAGGGTCAATATCCCTGGGCACGGCGATATCTATCAGGAAGAGCAGGCGCGATTTGCGCCTGTGCAGGGCGGCAGCAACCATCTCTGCATTGATCACGTAACCGGGCGCGCCTGTGGAACTGATCACAATATCCGCGTCTCGCAGGCCCTCCCCTAACCGGTCGAATTCTATGACACCGGCATGAAAATCTCTCGCCATTTCCAGCGCCCGGGTATATGTTCGATTGGCAATCAGTATCCTGTCCACACCATATTTGATCAGGTGCCTGGCGGCAAGCTCCGACATCTCCCCGGCACCGATGAGGAGAACGGTTTTTCCCTTCAGGGCGCCGAAGATCTTCTTTGCCAGCTCCACCGCCGCAAAACTGACAGAAACGGCATTGCTGGCAATTTCTGTCTCGGTCCTGACCCTCTTGGCCACCCGGAAGGCATGATGAACAACTCTGTTCAGTATCACTCCTGTGGTCCTGAGCTCAGCAGCTTGACGATACGCCTCCTTGACCTGGCCCAGGATCTGTGGTTCGCCCATAACCAGAGAATCAATGCTGGATGCTACCCTGAAAAGATGACGGACCGCCTCATGATCAAAGTACACATACAGGCATCTGGCCATCTCCTCGGAAGTTAAATCGCCGTGAGGAAAGATAAATTCCTTGAGCCTTTCCACGACAGCTTTGGCATCCACGGCGCTGGCCAGCGCCTCCACACGGTTGCAGGTGGAAAGATAAAACGCTTCCTTGATCTGCGGAATCTTTATCATCTCGAGAAGGGGGTGAACATTATTCCGAGAGGACAGGGGAAGCCTCTCCCTGATTTCCAGGGGGGCCGTTTTATGATTCATGCCGATGAGAACGATATTCATACCGTCAGATAAAATCAAATAAAACATTCATGTCGTATGGCGACACAAAGGACAATGAAAATCCCCCCTCACCCCCCTTTGGAAAAGGGGGGTGAGGGGGGATTTTCAAATAAAACTATGGACAGTTGTAAAAAACATACTTGCAATAATAAAGGAAACAAGGAGAAAACTAAAGACCCCAATGGATAAAAAGGCTGCCTTATGTCCCTTCCACCCGATGGCAAGTCTCTGATGCAGTAAAATGGCATAGGAGGTCCATGCTAAAAGCGTCCATACCTGTTTTGGGTCCCACTGCCAGTGACTTCCCCAGGCCGTTCGCGCCCAGATCGCCCCCACCAAAATACCCATGGTCAGCAACGGGAATCCCCAGAGAAGACAGAGGTGATTGATCTTATCCAGATCTCTCAGGGAGGGGAGAAGCCTGCTGAAACTTTTTACCTTTTTATTTTTTATGAAGTTCTCCTGGATCAGATACATCATGCCGGCACAGGAGGCAAGGACAAAAAGGGCCTCGCCCGTTACGGAGAGGATCACGTGCGGCGGCACCAAACTTCCCTGGAGCACAGTCGGCAGCGAAACATCTCCTCCTAAGCGTATGGAGGCCACGATCACAAGCAGAAAAACCACAGGAGATACAAAGGCGCCAAGGACCCTTGTCTTTGTTTTCAATTGCAGGGCCAGATAAGTAGCGGTCATGACCCAGGCAAAAAAAGAAAGGGTTTCATGAAAACCGATCACCGGAGAGTGTCCCGTCTTGATGGAGCACAACACCAGAGAAACAGAGTGAATCGTAAATGCCGTAAAGAGAAACCATGTGGCTACCCTGGCCGCCAGCACCCTCCTGACCAGGAGGGAAGTGATATACCCCACGGTGGAGAGGAGATAGATGATAAGGGCAACCTTATAAAATAGTATGTCCATTTATGAGTTATGAGCTATGAGCTATGTCAATATTAATATTCATAATATCATGAATAACCTTTTTAACACAACTCCAGTTTTTTTCTCTGATATATTGGAGGATATCAGAGTTGACCAGGGCGGTAAATACTCTTTTATTTTCGGGAGAGGAACGGCTCCTAACGACCATCTTTTCCCTGAGCTCTCCTAAGAGCTCGAGAAGTGTGGCATATTCCGGTCCATAATGCCTTTCCAGTTCCTCTCTCAGTTTCCTGGCCAGAGCGGGACTCTTTCCTCCCGTTGATATGGCAAGCAAAAGGTCTCCCCGCTGCAAGAGAGAGGGAAGGATGAAATCGCAGCGAGCGGGATCATCCACGATATTGACCAGGATATTCTTTTCTCTCGCTTCTCTGCAAATCCTTTCGTTGACCTCATCCCTGTCTGTGGCCCCGATCACCAGGAGGGCGCCATGGATATATGCCTCATCGTAATCGGCGGCAATATGAGCGATCCTGCCCTCCGCCGTCATCGCCCTCAGAAATGGCGTCAACATCTTTCCGACGACGGTTACGCAAGCGCCACATTCCACGAGCCGTTTGACTTTTCTTTCGGCAACCTCTCCTCCGCCCACAACGACGCACTTTTTATCTGTCACCTGAAGACATAAGGGGTAGTATTTCATGTCTTTTTCCTCTGCGTACTCTGCGCCTTTGCGGTAAAAAAGCCTAACCGCATAAGTTTAAAAATACCACGAAGACTACGAAAATTCAAGTTACTTGAAATATTATCAAAAAGAGGATATAAAAAGCTCTTGCAAAAGTCCAATTCTGGTAGCCGCAGGCTTTAGCCTGCGTTTTGTAACATATTGAAAACAAAGAAAACACGCAAACTAAAGTTTGCGGCTACATTTTAATTTCAAGACTTTTGCAATTACCTCATAAGAAAAATAGAAGGTTCTGGACGTCGGTATAGGCACAGGTATTCTCGGTATTACCT
>MNZP01000131.1 GCA_001873675.1 Syntrophaceae bacterium CG2_30_49_12
CCAGCCTGGACAACCATGTCTTCAGCCGCAATAAATCGTTGGTCATCGTACTGAAAGTGCGGATATCCTTCTTGATCCCGCTGCCCATAACACAGGCGACAACCGTCTCTTTGTGAACATCCAAGCCGCATCCCTTATCAATAATGATCTCGTCCATATCTCCATCCTCCTTAATAAAATAGGGTAATCGGAAATAGGATAATCACTCCTGCGGCGTAGTCTATAGGGAATCAGCCATTTTCATCCTGCTTTGTGACGGGTACCGTCATGAGGGTTTCATATTGAAATCCTGAAAGAAATTATTTTTCGAAATGCCCCCATAACATCCTCTACCGATATCTGATCCATACACCAGTGGTCCTGGTATTTACAAGTGCGCTGATCGCAGGGGTGATAAGGACAATCGCCCTTCATCAATAAGATATTTTTATCGCTTCTATACCCGAACTTTTCAGTCTCCCCCGGTCCAAAAAGTTGAATCATCGGGGTTTTCACTGCGGCAGCGATGTGTGTCAAGCCACTGTCATTCCCGATAAACAAGACTGACCGGTTGATCAGCGCAGCCACCTGACCCAGGGTTAACTCGCCGGAGCTGTTGATGATCTTTGGACCGGCCAGAGAACCAATCTTATCCAGGATGTTCCGATCTTCCCGACTGCCTACCAGGATTACCACGAAGTTGTAGTTTTCGGCCAATAAGGCGGCAACCCGGGCAAATTTCTCCGGTGGCCATGATCTCCAGTAATACAAGGCGCAAGGGGCAATGCTGATGACAGAATCGGCCTGCTTGATCCCTTTTTCGCCCAGATATTCTTCTATATATTTCATATCATTTTCAGGGATATCCAGCTCTGTTTCTCTGTCTTCTACTGCCACGCCGAGTGTCTCCACAAGCTGAAGCGTTTTATCCTTTACGTGCTTAAATTCACCTTTGATTGAGTGCGTCAGCAAAAAACCTCCCCCCCTTGTGTCTTGTGCAAACCGGAACCTAACTGCCGACAAAAACAAAGGGATGATGCTCAGCAAATCACCCCTCAGGTCGATCCCTAAATCATATTTACTTTGTCTCAACGCTCTAATAAAATCCAGTTCCTCCCTGAAACGCAGTTTTCTGTTTCCTCGGAAAACACTGAACAGAAAACAATCGTGAACAACGAGACGATCATAAAAAGGAATGCACTCTGCGATACCGGCGGTCCATGGGCCTATGACCAGTGTTATCTCCGCCTGGGGAAATCCTTTCCTGATTTCTCGGAGGGCAGCGGTGGAAAGGACCAGATCCCCCAGACCGTCCAGCCTGAAGATAATTATTTTTTTTACTTTTCCGGGATCGTATTTTTCATGTCCACCATTAAACAGCTTTGCCACGGAAAATATGAACCCGCCGACGATATCCACAAGGAAAAGCAGTATCCTTACCTTTAAATCAACTGATTCGCATCGATTAGACAACAAACTCTTTTTCATTGGGAATCTGTCTATATAAAAGAAAGAATCAGTTTGGTATACATTACTTCGGGCAACTCTTCGTAATTATAATACTTCTGAGTTTGTGTCACCTTTTCATACGATCGATTACAGCTCGTATCTTCCCACCTTTAGTGCGTTCTAATTCAGATACCCTAACAATCTCTACATTTACCGGGCCAAGCCGCTCATCAAATCGCTTGTGTATAAGGTTTGTTTCTGCCTCGTTAAAACCATCAGTTGTGATAACTTTAACGATAAATTTATCAAAATCTTCCTGAATCACCTGTCCTGCCAAAACGTGGGGAAGATTAACAAATACTCCACTGAAACGAACCATTTTTCGGCCATCCAGCCCGACAAGCACATCTTCAACCCGTCCCACAATTTCGCGTAACACCGGGAGATGATTACGACCACACGAGCACCTTTCGGCATCCCAAACCCCGATATCACCGATATCATACCTTACCAGAATTTGTGCGTCATTGAGCAAACCGGTACAAAGAATACGCCCATATTGCCAGGGAGGAACCGGATTGCCATCATCATCGACTATTTCTACAATCGCAAAGTCCATACTGACATGCAATCGGCCATATTCACATTCGGTAGCAAGAACGCAATTTTCCGTGGTGCCATACTCTTCGTAGGCTCGACAACCCCAAGCCTGTAGAATAACCTCGCGCATCTGATTAGTGAGTTTTTCGCTGGAAGTGACAGAAGCCACCGGAACATAATCTAACTTAAGCCCTTGATCGAGCATCATTTTAGCAATTAAAAATTGAGAGTATGCGTATCCGGTAATAAGCTCTGGTTGATAACGGTTAAACCCTTCTACATAGTTGGGCATATTTGCTGGAGAAATGTGATATGCTGAAAAATAAACTTGCTTCTCTGCGAGGTTATAGCGGTAAAACGGCGACTTGGCGATTCCCTTGGGCACTACTAAACGACCCCCAACCATTGCCCCTGGACGCTTGGATACTGCTACCTGCCCAGCCGAAAGAACGCACTTCACGGGCAGCCCAAAACCGCTGATGGGCATCTTTTGTACGAATTGCTCGAATTGGTGTGCCTGTTGAACCACTGGTAAAGTAGCTCAGTAACTTGTCTTTTTGATGGATTGACGAAGGGACAAATGCTTCGGGATTCTCACGGACCTCAACTTTAGGCAGTATAGGGAGCTGGTAAAGAGAATCCAGAGTAATCCATTTCAGTTTTTTCCCTGTTATGCCAAGTTCCCCCCATTTTTCTTTATAGTATGGTGCTTCAGATGCTAAACTGAGTTGTACCTGCAATCTCTCATTAAGATAATCATTCATCTGATCCTTTGTCCATCTATCCCGTTTTTGAAACTCCTCATTGCAAAGCTCGAACTCCTTCCCTAAACGTTCCTTTTTATAAAAGGCTCTATAAGTGGATATGCCCAAATTTTGCAACCAAACGGGACAGTATGGATATGACGAAAAATGACTTCTTTCATCTTTTCTATGAATTGAGAAGCGTTATTGAAAGCTTCTTCCGCATCTTTCTTTTCTGATGTCACATAATCGGCATAATCAACATCTTCTCTTTGAAATTGGAGGCTTCTAAACCATCGCCCATATTCTTTCTCAAGAAACCCTCCCAGAATCAGCTTTTTGCCGACCATGCTTTTGACGCCTTCGTGGCTTACCGGATCAATTCCAAACAGGATAAGAACTGCTTTTGCGGCGTGCAGCGCCGCATAATAGCTCCTGTTGATGGAGGAATCCCATCTCCCGTTACTTAGAAGCAGCGCCGCATCCTCAAGCAAACTATCCGCTTTTTCAAGTCTGTACCGCGAGAGAGCTTTCTTTTCCTCTATATCCAGAGTCATAAATAATCTTTCCGCTTTCTAATACGTTTTTCATGAAAGGGCTGCCAAGCTTGTTGTTTATCTCCACCTCTCCGAGGGAGAGAATGCTGAGTGAAATGGACAAATCGGCGGAAAGTTCATAATCATAAACAAGATCAAGAATTTTTTCCTTAAGGTCAGAGTCTTTTCTCTCGACTATAACCATGAGGTCAAGATCAGAGTCGCCATGAAAGTCTCCGCGGACCCTGGAACCGTACGCTATTACCTTAACAATCCTTTTGTCGGAAGATAGGGCCGCCGATATTTCCTGTAATATCTTTAATTCCTGAATAAACATAGAGAATTCCTACCATAAATAATCATCGCTGTCCAAATCAATTTTCCGGCAAACGCATGATCATGCAGAGAAACCTTTTATTGATAGCATTGCTAAGCAAGAATCATGGGCAATGGTTTTAATTCTCTTTTCAATGGATTAAGTGCTAAGCCAAGTGCCTCAAGGGTAAATGCTCCAAGGAGTATACTTGTGTGTGATAAGAACTTCCTTTTTCGTGGTGGGAGTATATGAGAAAGGATTTTGTGTGTCAAGAGGATAATGATCACAAAATATGGCGTGTGTTGCCGATCATCGTGTGAGGGGTGCATCGCATCGGCTGACTTTTTGACAAATCAGCTCACCTTTAGGTCGAGTCACCCGTCAAGAAGGCATTTTTGAGCGCTATTCAGGCAGACCTCTCCGGCCCGCCTTTTTTTCAAAATGCGTTATGACTGGATGTATTCATCCCAGGTGTATTCGGGGTCGCCGTAGATCGTATCAGCGTGTGTTTGAAGCTGAAGATCGCCATCGGCGTATTGGGACTCGACTCCGTCATGTCCCCCTGGCGGGGCGTGAGCTTTTGGCGGTGGTCTTGCCCTTACCAGCCATAGTCCCATAAGATTGAGGCCTGTCCTCGACCTGATCGGGGAATATCCCGGATCACCGACGGGTCCTCGATGAAACTGATTTATGTTAAGCTCCACATAAATCAGTTTATGTGAAGCGATTAATTATGTGAAGTAAAAGGTCTCT
>MNZP01000222.1 GCA_001873675.1 Syntrophaceae bacterium CG2_30_49_12
CGCAATAAGTTCCGGAGAAGAAATGATGTACACAAAGTGGGATGGAACCTACGTCGAGACAGCGGTCCATGCGGCTGCAAGGGCGTATAAGGAGGCAGGGATAAAGAATCCGCGGGAAGAGATCAGCATGATGGAAGTCCATGATTGCTTTTCCATCACTGAGCTTGTGACCTATGAAGACCTGCAGATATCACCGCGGGGTAAAGCGGGAGATGATGTTAGGGACGGGTTCTACGATCTGGACGGGAAGATCCCCTGTCAGCCCGATGGAGGCTTGAAGTGTTTCGGCCATCCCATCGGGGCCACCGGCTTGAGGATGATGTATGAGATGTATAAGCAGCTTCAAGGAAAGGCGGGAGAAAGACAGATCAAGGATCCCAGGATCGGGCTTACCCATAATATGGGCGGGTTCCCGGCGATGAACCTGATCAGCATCAGCATTGCCGGCCTCAAATAAAAAAAGCGTGAAACGGGTTAGAGAGCTCTGAAAAGTAAATTTTCAGAGCTCTCTCCATAAATTTTAAGGAATCGAAAATGACTCTTGCCTTAGAAGGGATAAAGATCCTGGACCTCTCCAGATTGCTTCCCTTTAATTACTGCACCATGATGCTGGCCGATCTGGGAGCGGAAGTCCTGAAGATAGAGGAACCAGGATTAGGGGACTACATGAGATGGCTGCCTCCCATATTGAAGAAGGAGAATGCCGTATTCTTAATGGCCAATCGCAACAAAAAGAGTATGACCTTAAACTTAAAGGATGAAAAGGCTAAGGAAATACTGCGCAAGTTAGTTAAAGAATATGACGTCCTCTTTGAGAGTTTCCGGCCCGGGGTGATGAAGAAATTAGGGGTGGGTTATGAAAACCTCAAAGAGATAAATCCCAGACTTATCTTCTGCTCCTCCACAGGTTACGGCCAGGACGGGCCATATAGCGCGAGACCGGGGCACGACATGAACTATATCAGCGTGGCCGGCATCCTGGAAGCCACGGGACGGCATACAGGAGCGCCTGTTATTCCCGGCATTCCTATTGCCGATATGAGCATCGGGATATTTTCCGCCTTTTCCATCCTGGCAGGCATCATCTCCCGCAATAAAACAGGGAAAGGTCAGTATATAGAGCTATCCATGACTGACTGTATGGTATCTTACAATATGGTCAATATTGCCAACTATATCGCCAGTCAACAGCCTCAAGGTTCAGAGATACTCGGCATCGCGGGAGAGACACCCTGTTATAACGTATTTAAGACAAAGGACGGAAAGTTTATTTCCCTGGGTAACATTGAGGAAAAGTTCTGGATTAATCTTCTGAAACTCATTGGTAGGGAGGATTTGAGCGAATACCAGTTTGCCGTGGGAGAAAAGCAGAAAAAGGCCATGGCTGAACTCAATAAGGTCTTTCTTACCAGGACAAGAAAAGAATGGCTGGATCTCCTGGAGGGAAAGGATATATGTTATGCCCAGGTTAATGATATAGAAGATCTAATGGCTGATCCCCATATCAAACATCGAGAAATGTTACTGAAGTCGGAGCATCCCGTGGAGGGTGAACTATTAACGGTCGGTTTTCCCTTTAAGTTCTCCGAAACACCGGCAAAAATAAGGACACCTTCGCCTGTCTTAGGCCAGCATACGGAAGAAATCCTCAGTGGTCTGGGATATAGCAATCAGGATATGGAAGCAATGAAAGAAAAAGGCGTTATTGGCAAGTAAGATAGCGGTAACCAAAATACGCTAATATCTTGTTCTTGAAGACCACTGCCAAGAGCATGATTATGAACGCCAATATAAAGAAAACAAGCGCTAAATATGGTTTCTTCGTTTTCTCTTCACCTTGCTTTTGCATATAATTCACCTCCTCAAATGTTGTTGCCGAAAAATAAGTGTTAGTATCTCTTCAAAAATTCTCACAAGGGTCTTTCTTCAGACAATAAAAAAAGCCGCTACCCGAAATTCGCTTTCGGATAACGGCCCGATTATCCTAACCTTCAGAAATACTGTAAAATACCTCTGAACCCTGAAAATCTTTTTCTTAAGTTCTAGATAGTAAAGTTATTTTCTAATGTCAAGGATTTTTTTCGCGTTGCGATATTACAACGTGAAAATGCCGCCATTTATTATCCTTAACCCCACGGTATTTTGCCCTTCTGTACTCTCCTCATAAAAGAGCGACGAAGGCCGTCATGTTTTCCATCTTTTCCAGCGAGAGAATAATCTCCTCCAGCCTTTTCGTTTTTTGATCACCGAGGACAGTACTACAGAGGTCGGTAAATTTGCTTCTTATCTTGACCCTTTTTACCTTAAGCTCCGGGACATCCTTCATGACATCGGAAAGGGCGGAATATTTCCTGCCCGCCGTTGTCTCTATTTCCACCCTGGCCTCAGCCGATACCGCCGGGATTTGTGAATCGCACTGTAAGAAGATCTTCTTCATCAGCGCCTTCACTTCCGGATCGGCTACTTTATCATCTGTAAAGGCCTGCATCCCCGTGTTTCCCCGCAGGAGGGCATTGGCTACGCAGTAAGGAATGCAAAACTTGCCTTCAAGTCCCGTATTCGCATCTGTCATATGGGCCGCACTAAGCATCAACTGATTCACATGAACTGTTATCGCTTTAATCTCCGGGATAGATAAACCCTCTTTCTGAAAAATTGACAATGCGGCCTCGATCGGTGAGTGTGTGCCATGACAGGAGGCATGGTACTTCTGAGCCAGATTCTCCACTTCCCATGTCTTTCCGAGTGTCGAAAGTACGTCCTCATTTACCGCACCCTTCATGGCCGCAAAAAATCCACCGGGCCCCTCAAGGATATCTTCGGCAGAGGTAAAACCATCACCGGCTAACAGGGAGGACATCACCCCGACCTCCGACGCCCTGCCGGCATGGAAGGGCTTGCACATGGTGCCAAATACCCTCTTTAAGCCCGAAGCCTGCGTTCCCGCGATCCCCAGGGCATAAACTGTTTGTTGCTCATCAAGCCCCAAGAGGCGGGAGCATGCCGCAGCGGCGGCCAGGTGCCCCATGGTGGAGGTGGCATGCCATCCTGTCGCATAATGCTCGGGCCCGGCACAGGAGGCAACAGTAACCCCGACCTTGAGACCGATGAGGTAGGCCGACAGGAAATCGGTCCCACTTTTCCCCTTCCATTCGCTGAGGGCAAGCAGCCCTGGAAAGAGGGTAACCGAAGGGTGCCCCAGAAAGGATAGCAAACTATCGTCATAGTCCAGGGCATGTGATGCCGCTCCATTGACGAGCGCCGCCTGGGCCACGCTCTTCTTTATCCCGTAGCCCAAGATAGTCGCCTGTTCTTTTCCCCCCATAAGATCGGCATATTTAAGCAACTTGGTTACCAGAGGCTCTTCTTTACCCGCCATCGTGACCCCGAACCAATCCATTAAGGCTATCTTAGCATGTTCGTAAGCCAGGACCGGGATCTCCGGGGCATTTGTGCCCACGATAAATTTTGCCAGTCTTCTCGTCATTCCTATGGATTTGTCCTCCATGGTGTCTCTCCTTCCTTCCTTTCAGGTGCTTAGGCTGAAGGCTGAAGGCTATAAAACATCTCGAAAAGCCTTCAGTCTATCTCTACTTCTTATGCCAGGGCAACCTGGCATCCGGATTGGACCAGAAAACAGCAAGGTAAAGGGAAATCATCAAGCCTCCCAAGGCGAATATCCCCCACCATAGCAAGTTACATCCCTCCTTCGGCCAGGAGATTGACCCGATGTACACCCCCAGGATGATATTGATCCATCCCCAGATGACATTTACCACCGCAGCCGACTCCCGACTGAAGGGTGTCATATGGCGCTTGCCGCATATCCCCTGAACCAGATGAGGTATCGCATTGAAAAGAAAAAAACCGGAAACGAGTGCCCCTATTAACTTTACCATAAGGTTACCTCCTTAAAGAAAAAAGGTTAAAAGCTTTCCCGGGGCCACGGGGACCAGATTACGGG
>MNZP01000084.1 GCA_001873675.1 Syntrophaceae bacterium CG2_30_49_12
TTTAAAGAGATAATAAGAATAACACTTTAATTTTAGTGCCTTGGTGTCTTAGTGGCTGAATAGTTACGTTTCACCTTACTTAATCGCCACCACAAAGGCTGTTACCACTACATTGAGGAGCGCCAGGGGGAAGAGCACTTTCCATCCTAACTGCATAATGTGATCGTAACGGAACCTTGGAAATGTACCCCGCTCCCAGATAAAGAAAAATATAATTGCGAAGGTTTTTATGAAGAACCAGACAGGTCCGGGCAGGAACGGCCCCATCCATCCACCGAGGAAAAGCGTTGCAGCCACAGCCGCAACAACTACTATATGGGCGTACTCAGCCATGAAGAAGAGGGCAAATTTCATACTGCTGTATTCTATATTATAACCGCAGGCCAGCTCGCTCTCCGATTCCGGCATGTCAAAGGGGGTCCTGTTTACCTCCGCAAGGCCGGCAACAATGTATAAAATAAAGGCAAACGGCTGATAGACAATAAACCATACATTTCTCTGGGCCTCCACGATATCTGTCAGCCGCAGGGAACCGGCCAGGATGACGGCGCCTATCACGGTAAGACCCAGGGCAACCTCATAACTGATCATCTGGGCTGCCGCCCTCAACGCCCCGAGGACGCCATATTTATTGCCCGATGACCAACCGCCAAGCACCACCCCATATTCACCGAGGGTTCCCAGGGCAAAAATGTACAGGAGCCCGATATCAACATCTGCAATCACGAGCTTTATCTCCCGCCCAAACAGATAGACCCTATCCCCGAAAGGGATCACGGCAAGCATGGAAATGGCAGCAATGAAGCAGATCATGGGAGCCATCACATAGAGAGGTTTGTCCGCCTGAAGGGGAATGATATCCTCTTTGAAGAATAACTTTATGCCGTCCGCGATGGGCTGCAGCAGACCGAAAGGTCCCACCCTGTTTGGTCCCAGTCTCACCTGGAGATAGCCGAGAACCTTCCTTTCCACTAAGGTAAGGTAGGCGACGAAAAGCATCACCACTGAGAATAGCACGGCGATTTTTATCACTGTTTCGAGAAGAAAAGAGGTCATTTCCATACAAAATCCCTATCTATCTATCTCACCCAACACAATATCAATACTGCCGATGGCCGCAACCGCATCTGCTATCATTTGCCCCTCTATAATCTTCGGCAGCGCGCCAAGATTGATAAAGGAAGGTGGTCTGATCCTCATCCGGAAGGGTTTATTTGTCCCGTCGCTGATGACATAAAAACCGAGTTCGCCCTTCGGTGACTCGACTGACGCATACACCTCCCCTCGAGGAACCTTAAACCCTTCGGCCATGATCTTAAAGTGCCTGATGAGAGCAGCTATGTCACTCTGAACATCTTCTTTATCCGGCGCCACTACGGAAAGGGCCTTGGCACGCACCGGCCCTTCCGGCAGTTTCTCCAGGACCTGCTTGATGATCCTGTTTGACTGTCTCATCTCTCTGAGCCTCACGAGGTACCTGTCATAGACATCGCTGTTCTCACCCAGGGGGATCTCGAAGTCAAACTCATCATAACTGGAGTAAGGGTAAGCCTTTCTGACATCATAATAGACACCGGAGGCGCGAAGCACGGGACCGGTAACCCCGTAATTGACGGCATCCTCTCTGGAGAGGGCGCCAACATTCCGGGTCCTCTTCTTCCAGATAATATTATCTGTGAGAAGGGTTTCGTACTCATCCACCCTTTGGGGAAAGTCAGCGACAAACTCCCTTGCCGGTTCCTCAAAGGTATCGGGGATATCTTTGGCAAGCCCGCCAATCCTTATGAAGCTTGGCGTCAACCTGGCGCCTGTTGCCAGCTCCAATATCCCGAGGATCGTTTCCCTTTCTCTGAAAGCGTAGAAGAAAACAGTCATCGCCCCGATATCGAGGGCATGTGTGGCAATCCAGAGGAGGTGCGCCGCTATCCTCTGGAACTCGGCAAACATTACTCTCAGGTACTGCGCCCTCTTGGGTATCTCTATGTCGAGGAGTTTCTCTACGGCGAGACAATAGGCGAGATTATTGGAAAGTCCATTGGTATAATCGAGCCTGTCGGTGAGTGTAAGCGCCTGGTTGTACGTCATGGTTTCCGATAATTTTTCCACCCCTCTGTGGAGATACCCCATGTGGGGGACCGCCTTGACGATTATTTCTCCGTCAAGCTCGAGGAGCAATCTCAACACCCCGTGTGTCGCCGGATGCTGAGGCCCCATATTGATCGTCATATATTGAGTTTCAGCCATTTAACTCTTCCTCTAACTGTACGGAGAAGGGTTCAGCGAAATCGTACCCCTCCGTGGGGAAATCTTTTCTCAACGGGTGGCCGACAAATTCATCCACCAGGAGTATTCGCCTTAGGTCCGGATGGTTATTAAATTTTATTCCAAACATATCGTACACTTCTCTTTCCAGCCAGTCTGCGGCCCTCCAGATATCACTTACCGTAGATAACTGGCAATCCTCCTCTTCACGAACCCTTGCCTTTATTCTTAACCTGTCATTGAATTTCGAGGAGCGTAAAAGGTACACGATCTCAAAACGAGCGGCATCTCCAGCGTTACACTGATAATCAACACCACACAGGTCGGTGAGCATATCGTAAAGGAGTTTATCAGTGTCCCGGAGAAACAACATGATGTCCCGTATTTTGTTCTTATCAACCGTTACACTGACTTCCCCTCTGAATTCCTCAACCTTGATGATACCGTCGTGGAAGTTTTCCTTTAACTTGTTGACAACCTCATCTGCCCTACTCATTTTTCCCCCACGGCAAACTGAAAAGCTTCCTCTCCCCCGGAGCCTCATTTGCAATCTTTTCCTGGAGTTTCATCAGGGCGGCAAGCAGGCTCTCAGGTCGGGGAGGACAACCAGGCACATATACATCCACCGGAATTATCTGGTCCACACCCTGGACGACGTTATACGTTTTGAATACCCCCCCGCTTGATGCGCATGCCCCGTAGGCAATTACCCATTTTGGTTCCGCCATCTGCTCGTAGATCCTCTTCAACATCGGCGCCATCTTTTTCGTAACCGTCCCCGCGACGATCATCAGATCCGCCTGCCGCGGAGAAGGTCTGAAGACCTCTGCGCCGAACCGGGCGATATCATAAGCTGCCGAACTGGCAACCATCATCTCAAGGGCGCAGCAGGCAAGGCCAAAGGTGACAGGCCATATCGCATTTTTTCGTCCCCAATTTACGATCTCCTGCAGGGGTTTTGCCAGCAAGCCTTCTTCTAATCCCATTCCAGAGCCCCCTTCTTCCATACATAGACGTAACCGATAAAAAGTATGGACACAAAGATTAGCATCTCAATAAAGCCGAACAGTTTAAGGCTTCTTGTCACTACCGCCCAGGGATAGAGGAACAGTATCTCTATGTCGAAGATGAGAAAGAGCATCGCCACGATATAGTAGCGGATGGTAATCCTACTCCGTGTCGGGCCTACAGTCCGCATACCGCATTCATAAGGAGAAAGCTTTGCCTTCTTTGCTATTCTTTCACCAAGGATGTGAGAGGCGCCCACGAGAATAAGAGCGCTAAGACTTGCGACAAAAACCATGATAAAGATGGGAATATATGCAACCACAATTAACTCCTTATATTTTATAGGAATTTCCTTTTTAAATAACTTTAGGCACTTTAAACTTTAGCTCACTTTAGGCACTTAACTTGTGTTACATTTTGTTTCCCGCATGATAAGAAAGGCGGGATTTCGTTACACCAAAGTTGCCGCTGTTGTCAAGAAAAAAAAGAAGGGAAAAGGCGATTGACCAATATTTGTAGTGTAACTATTCAGCCACCAAGGCACAAAGACCCAAAGAGAAGATGGATATAAATTGAATAACGGAGTTTTCTCATTAATTTCAATGTGCCATGCATTAAAAAGGCTATTATAAAGAATTAATTCTATAATC
>MNZP01000104.1 GCA_001873675.1 Syntrophaceae bacterium CG2_30_49_12
AGATTTAATATCCTCTCCAAAAAAGAGGGTTTCTGTCAGTTCTCTGATGGCCTTCTCCTCATGTACAGTTACATACTTTTTGCTCACATAGTTCATATCTCCTGTCCTCGCCTCGGGAAGGTCATGGACAAGACATATTTTCAGAACCTTCAATTCATCCACGTCAGCTTCCAGTTTACATAAGGTATAGCCGATGAAGATTGTACGTAAGATGTGCTCAGCCACCGATTCGCTCCCGGAACCGAAAAACTGATAACCCGTGCGGGGGGTTTTCTTCAACATGCCGACTTCAAACAGAAAATCTACGATACCCTGCATATTACTCCTCACTCCTCACTCCTTACTTAGCAACTTGATCCTGTTTGCCATCATCTCGGAAACCCTTCTCATCTGCATCTGAAGCGCCGCTATCCCTTCCGGTTTCATGGTTATCAATTTATCCAACTGTCCTTTCCAGTGTTCCAAGACGGCTATTTCATTCTCTTTCAGCTTTTTTTCGAACCGTAGTTGGTATTCTCTCATAAAGGCTGCTTCTTTATCCATGTCTGCCATAGTTCATCCTCCTCTGAAAGGGAGTTATTATATCATCTAAGTTTTTTCTTGCAACCACGAAATTGGAACACCCCTGAACTAACTTCTTGACAAGAATTAAACATATCCCTAATATTTGAGAAAAATTTCAGGAGATTTTGCAGAAAACATGTACTCGAAAAAGGTAGTAATACGCTATCCGGCAGATATTGTGGGACAACCCATAATATATCAATTAGTGAAGGAGTATGACCTCGTGTTCAATATCCTCAAGGCGCGGGTCTTCCCCCGGCGAGAGGGTATGATGGTGCTTGAGCTTGCCGGTTTGAAAGAAAACTTTGACGGCGGGGTCCGCTTTCTAAAAGAAAAGGGACTCAGGGTCGAGCCCCTTTCAAAAAGCGTCAGCCAGAATTCAGAAAAATGTGTGCACTGTGGAGCCTGTACGGCTTTCTGTCCCACGGATGCCCTGTCCCTTGAGAGACCATCCATGAAGGTTCTTTTCGATCCGGAAAAGTGCAGCGGATGCGAATTCTGCGTAACAGCCTGCCCTACAAGAGCCATGGAGGTCAACCTCTTCTAACATGAGTCATCTAAAGGTCACTATAGTTAAAGGTAGTTAAAGGGGACGGTTCTCTTTATTTTTACTCTATTGTCTTTATCGCCCCTGTCCTTGGCATGGTTTGAATTTACTCTTGTTTGCCGGCTTTATTAACTAAAGAGAACCGTCCCCTTTATTTCCCTTTATTTCTTAAAGAGGCACGGGATGCCTTTGAAAAAGGGTACATCGTCAATCTCCTCGAACTCACAAAAGGCAATGTCAGCAGGGCTGCAGAACTGGCAGGAAAATACCGGACCGATTTTTATAACCTCCTGAAAAAGCATCACCTCAAATCTGAGGATTTTAAAAACAGATGACCTATTGTGTCTCTACTTTTCCTTCGCTGTATGAAATTCCATACACATACAAATAAGATTGAATTTTCGCTAAACTAATACCGCATTATCCGAATTTTCAAATCCCTCCAGCGTATGGATATCCCTACAAAAGATCTTTTCTAAAAAGTTAAAAACCATATCTGTCAATCAACAATTTGCTTTTATTATCAAGCTGTTAATAAAATGGCGTCCTTTTGGCATGCCCTTTGCTTTAATTACTTTACAAAAAAGGGGGAGAATTTATGAAAAGAAATATAGTGATGGCTCTGGTTGGATTTGCCTTCCTCGGGACATCTTACTTACTGTCCCCGGAAAGAACATCAGCAGAAGTGAACGTTCATGTCGGCATAGGTCTGCCTTTACCCATTGTCTTGATCCCGGCGGCGCCCGCAGTGGTTTGCATTCCGGACACGCCTGTTTATTACGCGCCGGATGTGGGAATAGACATTTTCTTTTATTCCGGCCACTGGTACCGCCCATACAGGGGGTACTGGTACAGGGCAACTTATTACAATGGCCCGTGGGCGTATTTGCCTCCCCAAAGAGTTCCGGCTGTGCTGGTTCATCTACCAGCCAATAATTACAATGTTCCGCCTGGTCATCAGAGAATACCGTATGGACAGCTTAAAAAACATTGGAAGAGATGGGATAAAGGGCAACAAAGTAAACACTGAAAACACTATGACGACTATGCGGAAAGACAGCCCCGGGGGGAACAGAACAGAAAGGAGGTGGTGACATCTCACTATGATAACCGATGGTAACTAAAATAAAAAGATAGGAGGTTTTCGAAGATGAAAGTAATTAACATCAAGTCAAGAAAGTTGGTTTCTATGCTGGTTGTTGCCCTGTTCATGATCTCTTTTGCCGGACTGGCAGTTTCCCAGGAGTCACAGGGGACAGAGGTGGAAAAAGTGACAGGGATAATTAGCGCCATAAGTCCTGATACTGGCCGGGTGCGGATAAAGGATGCATCCGGCAGGGGAATAACTTTAACCGCCGGTTCGGGTGTAGACCTTAAGGACTTTAGTGTGGGCGATCAAGTGGTGGTAGAACACACTCGTGACATGGTTATCAAGTCAATCACCAAACAGTAAGAGTAAAAAGTAAAAACTGAGTCTTGAGGCTCTGTCTCATCGTGAGGCAGAGCCTCTTCTTTATGCTTTAAGGAAGCCTTTGCAGGTTCAGGCATTTGCTGTTAAGGCGGCAGCCGGTGTTTCAATGAAAGGAGAAAAGAGAGATGGGTAAAAGATTGGCATATAATTGTTTTTACTTTGAGAATGCGGATATTCACTTCGATTTTGACAAATTCTCCCTCACCAGTGAAGCAAGAGAGATATTGGCAAAGAAGGCTTCCTGGCTTCAGAATTATACTAATGTGAAAATCCGGATTGAGGGATACTGTGATGAACGGGGGAGCAATGAGTATAACATGGCTCTGGGGGAGAGAAGAGCAAACAGTGCTATGGAGTACCTGGTCACTGCTGGAGTTGAGGCTTCCATGATTTCCACTATCAGTTATGGCAAGGAGAAACCCCCGGATCCAGGACACAATGAGGATGCATGGGCTAAGAATAGAAGGGCGCACTTCAGGATAGTTGCTATTAATTATTAAATTAGGATTGTAAAGGAGGTACCGTATGCGGGTAAATAAACCTTTCTCAGCATTGATTACTCTTGTGTTTATCATCAGCCTTGTAATACTAAATTTTCCTTCCTCATCAATGGCTGTCAGCAGTTTATATAGCCCAAAGGCGAGTAATCACTATTTGGTAAATCGCAAGGATGATATTTCAAAGATTCTATCTGTTTTAGAAAAAAAGACAGGAGATCAGAAATTAGTAGAAAAGGCGAAAGACAAATTACTTACCCTGAACGAAGGTAGAATACGGCTAATATCTTCTCTCTGTGAGCGAACTTCTCACGACAGTTACTCAGCAGGTGCAAACATTGCTTTCCTCTTGAGTATTACCTTAATTATTTTCTCTTGATTTTAATTACTTAGAAGATTTCATGAAGGGTTCATTACGTATTTTATATCATATTGTTGTAATTGTTCTGAGCGCGGCGATAGCCCTGTCTCTGCCCTATGCTGCCAGCTTTATTGCCCGGAAATTTCTGGCCTTCTGGTCTCTAATAGAGGACGAGACGACATTCCTCGTATCTATAGAGATAGCCTGTGCAATGTTGCTCATTTTTTCCTTAAATTATATTGGAAGAAGCTGGAAGGACAGGAAGCTTGCCAATGCAGCAAAGAGTGCTGGCCTGGCCTTTGCACTTTCCAGGAAGGGGCGCTTTACACAGAAAAGGATCAAGAGGTTGAAAGAAAAGCAGGGAATTGCAAGGGATATAATGGTAATAGGCTCAACAGGTTTTCGAACCTTTGTAGATTCAAAGGGAGACATGCATGAGGTAATAAAGGACTGCCGTAAGGCAAAGATAATGCTTCTTAATCCATATAGTGAAGGTGCGAGCATACGCGCATCAAGCATTCCTGAACCTGATATAACCACAGATCACTTCCATGAGCAGATAAAAAAGAGTATAGACTTCATTAAAGGGCTTAATGAGGTCCGGAGAAATGTGAAAATGAAGCTCTACAATGATGTACCTTTCTTAAAATTAACTATCCTGGGCGACTATATCTGGGTACAGCACTATCACGCAGGGATGGATGTAAAAGCCATGCCGGAATATGTATTTAAACATAACCAGAATTCCAGCGGCTTTTATGCCCCTTTTTATCAATATTTTCTGAGCAGATGGAATGATCCCGAAATACCAGAATATGACTTTGATACGGAAGCACTCATTTACAGAGACAAGGCCGGGAATGAGATAAGAAGGGAAGAGTTTAATTTGACATGTGATAATAACTGAGGATCAGCAAAAGGGACACTGAACCTGGATATGGTTTTATATGTCCGGAAAAAAGGTTTGCAAGTTATCCGGTATCGGGGTAATATAAAAGATCTCAAGAAGAATATTGATCTGGGATATCCGGTCATCGTCATGGTAGATTATGGCTTTTGTTTTGGGTCTATCAACGGAATCATTTTATGATGGTGGTCGGCGATGATAAAGAGTCAAGAGAAGTTTGGAGAAGAGAGTCGAAAATAAAAGAGAAAGGAGAAAAACACGGGGGTAAGGGAAAAGGAAGGTTTAAAGACTGAATCGGGAGAGGAAACTAAAACTTTGTAAATCACAAGATTTATCCAAGTAAAGGAGAACAGGAGGTTGATATGAAAAGGATTAGTTACGGATTTCTGATCATGGTGATGATGAGCGTCCTGGTCGCCGGTTGTGCAACAAAAGCCGTGTATATGCCGGTGGACCTCAACCCGCAGATTAAATCAGGGCAATTTGTTCAAAAGACGGATAATTTCATTGTTCTTCTTGACAAATCTGCCTCTATGACAAATCAGTATGGCAGTTCCACCCGGCTGGAGATAGCGAAAGACGTTACAGGCAGAATGGTGGCATCCCTCCCGGATATCAAGCTGAATGCAGGGCTAAGAACCTTTCAGGACACTGAATCTACTCTTATCTACGGCATGACGTCATTCAATAAAGACGATTTTTTAAAGGCCCTGGACACCTGGGGATTGGGCTACGGCATGACGCCAATGGAAGTAGCATTTCTGGAAGCAGGAAATGATCTCGAGGGGTTAGCAGGCAATTCGGCCATCATCGTTGTTAGTAATTTCGAGGATATCGACGGTGTTGACGATATCAATCACGATGAACTCATGAAGAATATCGGCACAATAAAAGCAAAGTATGGTGATCGAGTTTGCATCTATACCATTCAAGTGGACGTCGCCCCCAAGGGAACCCTCCTTGCAGAAGAGATTGTCCGGGCAGGTAAATGCGGTTTTGCCGTTAATGCAAATGATCTTGCAACCCCGGCTACCATGGCCGTCTTTGTGGAAAAAGTTTTTCTGGGACCGCCTCCTCCACCTCCGCCTCCCCCGGAGGCCCAAGCACAGCCCAAGGAAGAAGTAGCGGCAAAGGCTGAAGAAGCGAAATCTGAAGCTCCTGCGGTGGCCGCTGCACCTGCACCTGCTGCCGTTGTGGCGGCACTGGAGAATATTCACTTCGACTTCGATAAAGCGACCCTGAGACTGGAGGATAGAGAGATCCTCAAGAGGCATGCTAAATGGCTCATGAGGAACAGGGATTATTCCATCGTCGTGGAAGGTCACTGCGACGAAAGGGGCACGAATGAGTACAACCTTGCCCTCGGAGAAAGAAGGGCGGTCGAGACCAAGAAATACCTGGTAGCCCTGGGTATTGAAGAGAATCGGATCAAAACGATCAGCTATGGCGAGGAAAAACCACTGGATCCCGGGCACAACGAAGAAGCCTGGGCCAAGAACCGCCGCGCCCAGTTTGTCTTGACGGCGAACAAGTAGTACTGTAGTTCATGATTCAGAATGAAGGGCCATTTTCGGTACCTGTCTGCCGGGAATGGCTCTTCATCTCCCTCCTTTTCGTCGCCATACTGAAGTTTTCCAGCCTGTGCGGTTAGGCTTTTTCACCGCAAAGGCGCAGAGGTCGCAGAGAAAAAATATCATTTCTTTTCTGCTGAGAGGGCAGAAAAGAAATGATTGTACGCCGTGAGGCTTGAGTTTGTTGTTTTCCGTCCCTCTCAATGGAAAACAACAAAAAAATTAATCTCTGCGCTCTCAGCGGCTCTGCGGTGAATATAGTCTTCTTTGCTTACATTTCTGTCAGCCTGAGGTGAACCAAAATGGGGGGGGAATCACCACTCCATCCTGATTTTCACGCTATGTTCATGTAAATAGGTTTTAATCTCAGAGATCGTATAAGTCCTGTAATGGACCATGGAAGCGATCAGGGCGGCGTCCGCCTTTCCCCGGGAGAGAACATATAGAAGGTGCTCCGGTTTCCCCGCCCCCCCTGAGGCAATAACGGGAATACGGACATTTGACGAAATGAGCCGGGTTAACTCGATTTCATAGCCGTTCTGTGTTCCGTCTGCATCAATCGAATTCAAACAGATCTCCCCCGCTCCCAGGATTTCCGCTTCTTTTGCCCACCACAGGGCATCAATCCCGATATATTTCCGTCCGCCATGAATTACTACCTCATAACCCGAAGGGATACTGGAACTCCTGTCTACCTTTTTGACGTCCATCCCCAGGACGATACACTGCTTACCAAACGCCCTCGCGCCCTCATTAATTAACAGCGGCCTTTTAACCGCCGCCGAGTTGATACTTATTTTTTCGGCGCCGGCCAGGATGACACGCCTCATATCTTCAACGGTACGAATGCCGCCGCCGACGGAAAAGGGAATAAAAATCGTCTCCGCCACCCGCCGCACCACATCAATCATAATGTCACGACCATCGGAAGAGGCCGTGATGTCATAAAAAACAATCTCATCGGCGCCCTGTTCGTAATACTGTCGCGCCGCCTCCGCCGGATCGCCAATGTCCACGTTGTTTTTAAACTTGATGCCCTTTGTCAGTTTGCCGTCACGAACATCCAAACAGGGAATAATTCGTTTACTCAGCATCTCTTCCCCTCCACCGGCAGAAATTGGCCAGGATCTGCAACCCGGGTCTTCCGCTTTTTTCCGGATGGAATTGCACGGCCGCTAAATTTTCGTGTGCCAGGGCCGCGCAAAACCGTATGCCATAATCCGTCCAGCCGATGACCCACCGCTCATCAGTTGGCGCTGGATAATAAGAATGGACAAAATAAAATTCAGATTCTTCGGGAAGTCCCCGAAAAACAGGGTGTTCCTTTTGAAAGGCCACGTGATTCCACCCCATGTGGGGAACCTTAAGATCCTGGCCTTCATGTTGCAGATTTTCCGGGAACCGCCTGACATAACCGGGGATAATTCCCAGACAGACAGTGTCGTCTTCTTCGCTATGTTCGAAGATCACCTGGGTACCGAGACAGATGCCCAGCATTGGTTTTCCCGTGTGCACCCATTTCCGGATACACTGATCAAGGTGAGTTTGGCGAAGATGGGACATCGCCTCGCCGGCCGCCCCGACGCCAGGAAAGATAAGGTGAGATGCCTCCTGTAATGTCGCCGGGTCGGCGGTAATCCGGTAGGATTGGTTCAGATAATGCAGCGCCCTGGCAACACTGGTCAGGTTTCCTGCCCGATAATCTAAAATAGCGATCATTATTTACTACCTTTTATCTGGCTTTTTCCCTTTGTAATAGATTCCCTGGCAGGTATCCCTTTTCTCCAGTTCCCTGTCAATCGCATTGAGGACATCCAGCTTTTTGACGGCCCAGGAGGGGGCCAGAAAGATGTCCCGGTAACCGTCGGCAGTCAGCCTCTGGATGACCATTTCCGGTGGCAGTATCTCCAGTATATCACATACCGTATAGACATACTCTTCCTTTTCCATTATCCTGATCTGTCCCTTCTCATAGAGATCACCGACGACGGTTCCCTGGAGGGCGAGGAGCAGATGGATCTTGATACCGTGGATCGGCAAGGTGGAAATAACCCTTGCCGTCTCCAGGATATCTTCCCGCGTCTCCCCCGGCAGCCCCACAATGATATGCGTACAAATTTGGAGATCGTCCCCCGAAGCCCTGGAAACAGCATCGAGAAAGGCATCGGCCGAATGTCCCCTGTTGAGAAGCCGCAGTGTTTTATCATGGATAGATTGAAGGCCAAACTCCAGCCAGGTGTGGTATTGTTTCGCATAAGTCTTAAAGAGCCCAATGATGTCATCAGGGACACAGTCCGGGCGTGTGCCGACAGATATGCCGATAATGTCTTCCTCAGACAGGGCTTTGTCGTAGAGAGTCTTGAGTTTTTGATACGTTCCGTAGGTATTGGTAAATGTCTGGAAATAGGCGATGAACTTTCCGGCATTTTTATTCTTCCTGTAATACTCTTTACCTCGTCTGATCTGTTCACTGATGGGAGGGAGAGGCCCCGCCTGTCGCAGGCGGGAACCACGACCGTCGCAGTAGATGCATCCTCCCGTGGAGATGGCGCCGTCACGATTGGGGCAGGTAAAACCGGCGTCAATCTGTAGCTTATAAACACTGCATCCGAACTGATTGCGCCAAAAGCTTTTTAAATCGTAGTATCTCTTTTTATTATTCCAGAACTCCGGCTTTGACATGGTAAGACCATTTTTTTATTGTGTTTTTGTGTTAACATTATTATAAAATCACGAGTTTTTCAACTGAATCAGGAGCGCTATGTCAGAAAGTAATCAGGCACAGACGGGTTTTCGTTTCGGGGTGGTAAAAATTATAAGAAAAGCAAGAGAACAGCGACGGTTGGTCAACATTATCCTTGCCCTTGCCGGGATATCAATTATCCTTTTTTACACCACTTGCAGGGAATCCTGCACATACAGTCAAGGGAGCTTTGCCGGCATAGACCTGAAATACCTGGGCATCACATATATGGGATCAATTATTCTTTTCAATCTCCTGAGAAGGGATACATTGAATCTTCTTTTACTCGTCTTCGGTATGGGGGCAGAGATATACCTCATCGGGTACCAGATCAGAAATGGCGTGTATTGTCCCTATTGCCTCATGTTTGCCGCAGTAGTCGTTCTTCTTTTTACCTTCAACTTTGAAAAGTCAAAAAAGGCCCTTATCGCTGCTTTCCTGATTCTCGGTTTTTTCCTTCTTTTCGTCTGGTTCAGGGGAACTCTCACACCTTCTTATGCGGCTGAGACCATAATGCCTTTCTTTGGAAAAGGCAAAATAGAAGTAAGATTGTACACTGATTATTTCTGTGAACCTTGCGCTTCTATAGAGCCCAAATTAGAACCCATGATTTCCGAGCTGGTGGGGAAAAATGTGATCACCATTGCTTTCATTGATACTCCACTCCACAAGCAGTCCAGCTTATACATCCGTTACTTTCTGTACATCCTCAATGAGGAGAGGAACTTCAACCGTGCCCTCCTGGCAAGGAAGATCTTATTTGAGGCCGCCCATAGAAATATCACAGAAAAAGAAAAAATCGAAGCCCTGCTGAGAGAACGAAACGTGAAATTCAAGCCTTCTGATCCGGCGCCCACTTTTGATATCTTCTCCCGTTACCTGGCCGAAGATGGGGTCGCCTCTACCCCCACGTTAGTAATACGCCAGGATGGGGGGAAAAAGAAATTCTGTGGGGCCTCCGACGTACTAAAAGCGATAGAAGGCATGGAGGTGTCCCCTAATTAGAGGGATTGATCAACAATGGGGCGAGAACTTAAGCGGAAAAAGCTGCGTAGAATCCTGGGGGAGATGGATAATGTCATAGTTGCCTTTTCCGGTGGGGTGGACAGCACCTTCCTCCTCAAGATGGCGGTGGATGTCATAGGGAAGAGCAAAGTGCTGGCCGTGACGGCCCTGTCGCCCACTTATCCGGCATGGGAACGGGAGGAATCCCTTGAGCTGGCCCGCGCCCTCGGAGCGAGGCAGATCTTCATTGCCACAGAAGAACTGGATAAGGATGATTTTGCCGCTAACCCGCCAGATCGCTGCTATTTCTGCAAGCAGGAATTGTTTTCCCGGCTGCTGGAGATTTCAGTAAAAGGGGGGGCAAATTATATCCTTGACGGAACGAATTGCGATGATTTAGGCGATTTCCGTCCCGGTAGAAAAGCGGCAGAGGAATTCGGGGTGCGCAGTCCTCTCCTGGAGGCCGGTATGATCAAAGAAGATATACGTTTTTTTTCCCGGGAGATGGGACTTCCCACGTGGAACAAGCCGGCCTGCACCTGTCTCAGCTCCCGTTTCCCCTACGGGACAAGGATAACAAGGGAGAAACTGGCGCAGGTGGAGCGGGGGGAGGATTACCTCCGTTCCCTCGGCTTTGAGCAATTCCGTCTGCGCCACCATGGGGCGATGGTACGCATCGAGATCAGCCGGGAACAGTTTCCGACGATGATGGAAAAGGCGGAGGAAGTGGTGGACGAACTCAAGGCTGCCGGGTTCACTTATGTAGCAATGGACCTGGAAGGTTACAGGACAGGGAGCATGAACGAGACCCTTCCGGTAAGGAGACAGACGTCATGAACGAAAAGCGCTTGCGTGAGATTCTCCTGGGTATCAGGGAAAAGAAGCTAAATATAGACGAGGCAGTGGAAGGGTTAAAACGGTTGCCTTTTTATGATCTGGGTTTTGCCAAGATCGATTCCCATCGCGAGCTCCGGCGAGGTTTTCCTGAAGTTGTCTATTGCGCGGGAAAAACGACGGAGCAAGTAGTGACCATTGTTCGGGATATGGCAGAGAAGACGGATCACAACATCCTGGCGACGAGAGCCGGCCGGGAAGTTTACGAAGCCGTGGCTGCGGAAGTTGCCGGCGCCGAATACCACGATATTGCCCGGTTTATTATTATAAGGCACGGAAGTCAGGAAAAACGTGGATGTATCGTGGTGCTTAGTGCGGGCACATCGGATATGCCGGTGGCGGAAGAAGCGGCCCTTACGGCAGAGGCGATGGGTAACAGGGTGGAACGTGTCTATGATGTAGGCGTGGCCGGCATTCATCGGCTTTTTAATTACCGGGACAAGTTGCTTGTCGCGCGTGTTCTGATTGCCGTTGCCGGTATGGAAGGCGCACTGCCCAGCGTGGTGGCCGGCCTTGTGGACAAACCGGTGATTGCCGTGCCGACGAGCGTTGGTTACGGCGCCAGTTTCGGAGGATTAGCAGCACTGCTTGCCATGTTGAACAGTTGTGCCAGCGGTGTATCTGTGGTCAATATTGACAACGGTTTCGGGGCCGGTTATCAGGCCAGCCTTATCAACAGCCTGGAGAATAGCCCGGTATGAAAATCGCCTATTTTTACTGTTTTGGTGGTGTAAATATGCCTTGACATTTTCATCCAAAATAACTTAGGAAAGAGACCGCATGTCTATTTAAAAAGGAGATTGTCATGAACATTTTAATGGTCTACCCCCGGTATCCGGTTACGTTCTGGAGTTTTAAATATATTTTAAAGTATATATCCAAGAAAGCCGCTTTCCCCCCTTTAGGGTTGATAACGGTAGCGGCTATGCTTCCCAGGGGATGGAACATTCGCCTTATTGATTTGAATGTAAAAAAAATCAAGGACAGAGATATTGTCTGGGCGGACTATGTGATGATCAGCGCCATGCTGGTTCAGAAAGAATCGGTCCACGAGATTTTGCACCGGTGCCGGCAAATGGGGAAAAAAGTCATTGCCGGTGGTCCCCTCTTCAACAGCACTCCGGAAGAGTATTACTCTCTGGTTGATCATCTGATCTTGAATGAGGCGGAACATACACTGCCTCCGTTTCTAACTGACCTTAAAAACGGTAACCCGAAGAAAATTTATCGTTCCGAGGACTTCCCTGACCTGGCGCTTACACCTTTTCCCCGCTGGGATCTGATTGATGTTAAGAATTATGCTTCCCTGATGATCCAGTATTCCCGTGGTTGTCCCTTCAATTGCGATTTTTGTGATATTACGGCGATGTTCGGCCATAACCCACGCCTGAAGAGCGTGGATCAGCTTTTAGGCGAGTTGCAGGCGATTTATGATTTAGGCTGGCGTGGCGGCGTTTTTATCGTTGACGACAACTTTATCGGCAATAAAGGGGCCATTAAAAAGATGCTGCCCGAGATGATCAACTGGATGAAGGCACACGATCATCCTTTTGTTTTTTTAACGGAGGCCTCGATAAACGTTGCCGATGACGATGAATTGATTGATCTGATGGTTGAGGCCGGCTTCGAGAGTGTTTTCATCGGGATAGAGACGCCTCACGAGGAGAGCTTGAAAGAATGCGCAAAGCATCAAAACTGCAGGCTTGACATGGGGGCGGCAATAAAAAAACTGCAGGCAAAAGGACTGCAGGTCCTCGGTGGCTATATCGTTGGATTTGATAGCGATAATGAAAGCATCTTTGCAAGGCAGATAAAGTTTATCCAGGAAACAGGGGTGGTAACCGCCATGGTGGGCCTGTTAAACGCCTTGCCGAATACCAGGCTCTGGCGGCGGCTGCAAGAGGAACACCGTCTCGACTCATGTTCATCGGGCAATAACACGAGCATTAATTTCATCCCCCGGATGGACAGGGAAAAACTTATTGAGGGCTATAGAAGGATAGTCAGAACCATCTACAGCCCCCGGCATTATTATCAACGAGTCTGCAAGTTTCTGGAACATTATAAGCCTTGCAGGAAAAGAAGAAGAATAGAATATGTGCAGATTAAGGCCTTCCTTAAATCCATCTTTTATCTCGGCATCCTCGGAAATGGCGCATCTCAGTGGTATTACTGGAAAATGCTCTTCAAATCAATGACATTTTATAGAAAATCCTTTCCCGAGGCCATGACCCTCATGGTTTACGGGTATCACTTCCGTAAGATAGCGAAAAAAATCTGAACTAACTTCCATGAGACGCAAGCTCAAGCTATGAAACGAACAGGAAAGTTACTCAGAGCCAACCAACCCACAGGAAGCGGCCGTGTGGTTGAGTATCGCCTGGGCCGGCGGCGCCGCCTATTTCAAATAACAACATTCTGCCCCAATATCATAGGACCAGGGCCCACCAACCAGTACCTTATCGAGGATGAGGCGCTGATCCTCGTTGATACCGGGATACCTACAGATGTGGTGAAGAACTTTTTTTACTTCTGGCAGAACCAGCCCGTACCGGCCCATATCGAGGCCATGTCTGACGATTACAGTGAGCAGGAACTCCTCAGCGCCATCAATCTCACGGGACATGACGTGAGGGATATTGACTTCATTGTGCTCACCCATGGGCACTTTGACCATTATCTTCTCGGCAGAAAGCTTGTCAAAATGTCCGGGGCAAAGGTAGCCGCCCACGTATTAGATTCGGGGCTGATAACAAATAAGTGGAGCCTGATGAAGGTATGGATGGAAAGAAGGCCGCTGTACAGGGCAATGGGCATGCCGCTGCCGGAAAACCATATAAATTCACAGAACAGGCCAAGGACGGAAGATATTGATCTTTCACTGTGCGTTGACCACGCCATCACCAGCGAGGGCCCTCTGAGAATCGGCGACTTCAGGAGCGATACGATATCGGTTTGTCATTCAGCGGGTCACTCTCCCGGGGGCATTTCTCTCCTTGTAAAAAAAGAAGAGGGGACGGATATGCTGATGCTGTGCGGGGACACCTTGCTTTATCCCATTACGCCGCATCCGGACGATCTCGTTGCCTATCTGCGCGCCTTGAAAAAGATAAAAAGTCTCGAAAACATCACCCTGGTTCTGCCCGCCCACGGTGAGGTGATTGAAAAACTCCAGGAGCGCCTTGCCTTCCTGGAGATGCACCACAAACTACGGCTGCAGCTTACCTACGAAGTATGTAAAGAGCCGCGAAGCATCTGGCAAATCGCCACCATGCCCAACTATTTTGACGTCCCCGTTGATCCTGCAAAATTTAATCCCCTCGCAGGCCATGAGGCGCTGATCCACGTGGAGCTGCTCCAGTTGGCGGGTGGATTGCATACCTCGCATGTGGATGGCAAGGTGCACTATTTCCAGAACTCGGGTGAGGCATTTGCAGATGTTGAGAGCCGGATCCAGCATATCATAGATGACGAAAACACTACCATACTGCTGAGACGGTGATCTGCCTGTGATTCTTAACAGTTTCAAGAAAGGAATAACCTCCTGTGCGTAAAACCAAGATCGTTTGCACGATTGGTCCGGCCAGTGGAACACCGGACATTATCGAAGCGATGATAAAAGACGGGATGAATGTGGCCAGATTGAATTTTTCCCACGGGACCCATGATGATCATAAAGAAAAGATACAAATGATCCGGGATATATCGGCAAAATTAGGCAGACCGGTAGCCATTCTTCAGGACCTGGCGGGACCGAAAATTCGGATAGGCTCCATCCCTGATCCCGGTGTGCTTCTTGAACCGGGACAGGATTTTATCCTCACCAGCCATAACGTGGAAGGCAGCCGGGAGATGGTTTCCCTCTCCTATCCTGATCTCCCCGAGGAAGTCAAGGCAGGAGACAGGCTTCTCCTCTCAGACGGTCTGATTGAACTGATAGTGGTCAGGGCCAGCGCCGGCGATATCTACTGTAAAGTCATCACCGGTGGCCTACTCACCTCCCACAAGGGGATAAACCTCCCGACGGGGACAACACATGCTCCCTTTCTGACAGACAAGGATCGGCAGGACCTTTTTTTCGGGTTAGAGCAAGACGTTGATTATATCGCATTATCATTTGTGAAGACAGGGGATGATATCAGGATGGTAAAAAACATCATCCGGGAAAAGGGGGCTGCCACTCCTGTTATTGCCAAGATCGAAAAACACGAGGCCCTTCTCCATCTGGAAGATATCGTTGCTGTCTCCGACGGTATTATGGTGGCGCGGGGCGACCTGGGTGTAGAGATCCCCCTCGAAGAGGTGCCTCTCATCCAGAAAAAACTGATTCGAACGGCAAATGCCTATGGCAAACCGGTGATCACGGCGACCCAGATGCTCCGCTCTATGGTCAATACCCCCCGTCCGACCCGGGCGGAAGCAGCGGATGTGGTCAATGCCGTCCTTGACGGAACCGATGCGGTGATGCTTTCCGAAGAAACGGCGACAGGAAGCTACCCCCTGGAAGCGGTCAGGGTTATGGATCGCCTCGCCACTATCGCGGAGACCGGATTCCCTTATGAATTGTTTCTCCGTTCAACCCCGAGAAAAGACATTCCCGAATCCGTCGCCCACGCTTCCTGCGTTCTGGCCGATCATCTCGACGTCCGGGCAATCGTGGCCCACACCCAGACGGGCCTGACTGCAAGGCATATCTCCCGCTTCAGACCGAGGCAACCGATCATCGCCCTGTCACCCCGCGCCAAAACTGTACAGAGACTGACGCTCTTCTGGGGCTGTCTGCCACGCCTGATCAAAGACCCCTATGATACGGATGATATGATTGAAAAGGCGGCTCAGTCGGCGCTGGAGACGGGTGAGGTGTCCGCCGGAGATACCATCGTCGTCACCATGGGTCACCCCCTCAGTGTAACCGGCACCACCAATATGATCCGTGTCAAGAAACTATAAGTGGGATAGTGGGATAGGGGTCAGGTCTTGCAATCACTACCTATCTCCTAAAAACGGTATGATATTTCGAATCCCGGTACCGGAACATTCCCCGACACTTCTCCTTTGGGGTAGCCTAACACCTGATTGGGGTAGCCTATCAGACTATCCGTATTCTCTCTATCAATAACAGCCGTATAAACACAAAAGAGATCGGCTTTCCAGTCGCCAGACTCGAAGCCTATGCCACCGAAGAACATGTGGAAATTCACATCGGCAAGGAGAGGGGAGAGATATTTCGAATCAACGGAGTGTTCATCGTACTCATAACCGGTGCGCAAGACAATCTTATTATTATACCTATACTCCAGGCCGGCGGAATATCTCATCGTATCCCTCGAATCCTTAACCAAAGGATGATTCAATATTGGAAGACCTCTGTACCGGAATTCTGAATTATCGAGATATGTCCAATCCGCCCACTTGACGGTGACACTGAAGGTAAGCCTTGGATTAGGCTTATAGGCTAATCCAAGGCTTACCATCTGGGGCCAGTAGGGGTCGAGATCGAGGTCACCGTCTATCCCTGCGAATTTGGCATCTCCCTCTAAGGAGGTTTTCATGGGGCTTCGCCAGTTGAGACCAACTGTTAATGAGGGAGTGAGTTCGTAAAGAAGCCCGATAGTGCAGCCATAGCCAAAGCCGTCGGCTTCTGTTTCCAGGTACCCCAGATAACTGCCAGTTTCTTTATCCCGTACCGGCTGGTTCATCTCGGCTGCTCCATAGCCGATGTTCAGTTCAAACCCCACGGAGAGACGGGGGTTTATCCGGTAAGCGATGGTAGGTGCCAAATACAACACCCCTGCCGAGGATTCAATATCCTCACGGACACCGTGGGCAGGATCCTTATAGAAATTAAACCCCACCCCTAATGTGCTGTAGAGTCCGATGCCGAGCACCACGGGTTTGGCTCTATCGGTAGTATAGCCGAAAAACGGTATCGGCGCCGTCACATGATTTCTTTGATTATATCCCTCGCTGTTCCGGTAATTCATGCGAACAAAAACAAACTCAACTCCGCCTGCTATATTTTCGCCTTCGATCCTCGCAAGTCCTGCGGGATTGTAGTAGAAAGCGGCGATCGGATCGTCCGGGTTTGCCACCACGCTTGCCATGCCCATCCCCCTTGCCCCTACTCCCCCAGGCTCTGTAATGTTAGCGTAACCATTGTTTGCAAGAAGCAGAAGTAGAGTCCCAAGTTGACCAAGAACTACAAAAAATTTAAATACCTTCATCTTTTGCATCCTCCTTTCCTGTTATCTTCCCCCCTTCATGACGGGTATCGGGAGGGATCTCTTTACCTAACAAACTCCAGATTTCTTCTCTGATAAATCCGGTTACACGGCCGTTTTCGATGATTAAGATACCTTGATCACTAAGCCCATTTAATACATCTCGAATCTCGCCAGGTTCTTTTCCTGTAAATCCGGCCAGTTCATCAAATGGGTTTTGGTCGGCCTTCAGGGGCCAATTTTTTATAAAATAAAGGATCACCACCAGCTTCATCCACAATCGGGTAATCTCCTCCAGGGCTATATTGGTCTTTTTGATCCTGTTTGAAAATTCCTTAAGCATATAAAGGGATACCTCCTCGCTTTCCCTGAGGATATAACTAAAGGTCTCCCCATCAATGACGGCCACATGGCTGTCCTCTACCGCCCGGGCAGATGCGGTACGGGGAGCATCAATCAGCGCTGCCATCTCGCCAAAATATTCGCCGGGTCCCATTTCAGCCAGTAATTTTCTCACCTCTCCCGCCTCCTTTTCCATACGCACCCTACCCCTCAGAATATAATACATTTCCCGACCGGTATCCCCTTCCCTGAAGACATGGGCGCCTTTGGGATACACCTGACCGAATTTCAGGAAAAGCCGCTCATCCATTTTTGTGAGGTTCTTCTCTGACCCTAAGAGAGCCTTTTCAAGAAGAATAAAATCTCTCCTCTGGTAAGAAGAGATAAGTTCCGCACAGAAGAGGAAAATCACAGCTACGTAGAAAACCCAGATCACGAGGACGACCACTGTCTCCAGAGAACCGAAGATCACGTGATAGCGGGTATAATTAGAGATATACCAGGTGAAGAAATGCTTGGCGATCTCCATCAATGCAGAAAAAATGATACCTCCTAAAAGTGCACCGCCGAGGGTGACTCTTCCTCTGGGGACGACCTTATAGACAATGGTAAAAAATACCACCATGAGCAGGTAGGGAAGGATATAACGAAATAAAGTGCCATGAAGGAGGGAAAGATACCCGTTATAGCCGCCCTCTAACATAATGGGTTGTTTGGCAAGAATAGCGGCGAGATACGTAATCCCGACACTAACTACAGCAATGGCCCATCCTATCGGAATCATGGCAATCGCAAGGAGCTTGGATACAAAATAATTCCGGGCCGCTCTTGCCCGGAATGTGATATTCAAAGCCATCTCTATGGCGCCGAAGATCATGGCGGAAAACCAGACAAGGCTTAAGATTCCAACCCAACTCAGGAGTTGCTTTTTCTGTTCTATCTGTCCTAACTGGGTCAGCAATGCCTCCGAAAAATAGGGATGAAATTCACGGATTACCTGAACAAATTCATTTTGCATATTGGGGTAGGAGCCAAAGATATGACCTCCTACCACGATGGTTAATATGAAGAGGGGAATAAGGGAGAGGATGGCGTAGAGGGCAATAGCGGCGGCCTGGTTCATATCACCATTTTTCCGGTAATTTTTAACCGCATTCCGCAAGATATCCCACACAGTGGCGAGGCTGAATGCAAACCGATATGGATTCTGATTAATGTTTTTCACGGTTATTTCGGCATAAGTATAGGGAGGCGGTATATGTACAGCAATTCTCGGTGAAGTAGATGAAAGGAAGAAAAATCGCTTATGAATGGGTTTTTCGTTACGGAATTATTTTTCGATAGAGAAAAGA
>MNZP01000074.1 GCA_001873675.1 Syntrophaceae bacterium CG2_30_49_12
TCTTACGGTGAATATGCTGCACTAAAATTTTGCCTCAACTTTTGAACGTTACTAAAAGATTAACCTACTGTTTTTGGCTCTAAAATTGACGTGTAACTATATAACGTATCGATATTAGAAACAAATATTACCCACACGAAATAGCGAAGAGCCAAATTGATACTTTTACTGACACTTCTCATAGGAATAGGAGTTGCTTTTTTTGCGGTCAGATATTTTACCCCTGAAAAATCACAACCCCATCGCCAGGGACAACCCTCAAGCGCCGCATCGTGCAGCCTTTCCTGTTGTCTTTCCGATGATATCAAGTTGAATGCCTGGCAAAAAGAGGCAATGCAGACCCCGGAGAGGGAGTATTGCCGGTGCAGGGATTCCCTTTCGGTTCAGATTGACCGGAAAAGGTTGGCATTAGCTGATATATTGCTTCAGCCTGAACCTGATATACCTGCTATAGACGCACAGTTAAGAGAAATAGCGAAACTTCAAACAGAACTTGAAAAGAAAACCATAATCCATATCTTGGAAGTTAAGAAACATTTGACAGATGAACAGCAGGAGCGGTTCATCAAGCCTATCGTGCATGAAATACGTAAGCGCTGTCAGCACAGAGAACTTCCGGCTTCCAAGCCGCAATAGGGGGACATCCTCCGAGATGGATCTTATACCAATTCTAAATCAAAGCGCTATCTTTGTTAGCAGTGTCGTCGGCTTTCTCAACGTATGTATAATACGTCTCGTCGCCTCCTCCTTGCCGCCTCGATATCATCTTTGATTTATAATTGGTATTAAAGGTTCCGGGGATAAAGTATTGAATAATAGCCCGTAATATAGGACGGCTTGTTTGTTTAAGTTTAGATAGGAGGTGGGGCATGTTTCTCCCTGCAATTAACGAAGAATAGCCCCTATATATTTACCTTGACATAACATGATTTTATTGTTAAGAAACTACCCCGATCCCGGCGTAGACGGATGGACACAAAGAGTAGGCACGTAGCTCAGGGGGAGAGCGCCATCCTGACGCGGTGGATGTCCAGGGTTCAAATCCCTGCGTGCCTACCATTTTTAAAAATCAGATAAAAATTCAATCGTTAAAATGGACAAGGGCATCAGAGGAAACAGACGATGATGCCCTTTCTTGAATATGTAAGGGGTTATAAGGAGTTGTCTCCTGCCGTTGAGGACATAGATTCGTGAAGGAAATAAAAATTACATTACCGGATGGTTCGAAAGCTTCCCATCAGGGCGGCATCACCGTCCATGAAGTCATCGCTTCCTGGCGGCCCGACATCCTGTTTTCCATAGTTGCGGCAAAGGTAAATCATGTTCCTGTGGATTTAAGCCATCCCCTTGGGGAAGATGTGTCTCTCGACGTGATTGACATTGAATCCAGAGAGGGTTTGGGAATTCTCAGGCACAGCATGTCACATGTGATGGCTCAGGCCGTCAAGGAAATATTTAAAGATATCCAGGTTGCTATAGGTCCTTCCACGGAAGACGGTTTCTACTACGATTTTGAACACAATGGGGGATTTACCCTGGAAGATATTGAGAAGATCGAGAGCCGAATGAGGGAAATAGCTGCCGCAGATTATCCATTTCAACGTAAAGATGTATCGAGGGATGAAGCTGTTTCACTCTTCAAAGAAAGGGGTGAATCTTACAAGGTTGAGCTTTTAAATGATCTGCCGGAAGACGTAGGAACGGTCAGTCTTTACAGTCAAGGGGGATACCTCGACCTCTGTCGTGGACCGCATATTTATAGAACAGGTATGATCAAGACCTTCAAGCTGCTGAATGCGGCGGGTGCCTACTGGCGTGGCAACGAGAAAAATAAGATGCTTCAGCGGATATATGGAACCGGTTTTGCCACAGAAGAGGCGCTCGCTGAATATTTACAACTAATCGAAGAGTCTAAAAAGAGAGATCATCGGAGATTGGGAAAAGAACTGGACCTTTTCCAGATGAATGAAGAAGCGGGGCCAGGGCTGGTTATTTTCCATCACAAAGGTACCGTATTGAGGGAAATCATTGAGGAGTGGGAGAAGAAAGAACACTTGAAGCGTGGTTATAAAATGGTGATGGGACCCCAGATATTAAAAGTTGATCTCTGGAAAAAATCGGGGCACTTCGATCATTACCGTGATAATATGTATTTTACTGAGGTGGAAGGTCAATCGTATGGGGTAAAACCCATGAACTGTCTTGCCCACATGCTGATATACAAAGCAAATATCCATAGTTACCGGGATTTGCCCGTCCGGTATTTTGAGCTTGGCACCGTTATGCGGCATGAAAAGACCGGGGTTCTTCATGGTCTCATGAGGGTGCGGCAGTTTACACAGGATGACGCCCATATCATCTGCACTCCGGAGCAACTGAATGCCGAAATCAGGGCAATTGCCGATTTCGTCGCTTATGCGATGGATGTCTTCGGTTTTGACTATGAGGTGGAACTTAGCACAAGACCGAAAAAATCTATCGGTTCGGATGAAAGCTGGGAAATGGCCACGACTGCCTTAGGAGAGGCCCTTAAAGATAAGGATATTGCCTATGAGATTAATGAAGGAGACGGAGCATTTTATGGACCCAAAATTGATTTCAAGCTGAAGGATATACTGAAGAGGAAATGGCAATGCGCCACGATCCAGTGCGATTTTACCCTGCCTGAGCGGTTTGACCTCAGTTACATAGGCGTAGATGGACAGAAGCACCGGCCTGTGATGTTGCACAGGGTGATCTTAGGAGCGATAGAACGATTTATGGGGGTATTGATTGAGCATTACGGGGGAGCCTTTCCTGTCTGGCTCTCGCCGGTGCAGGGGATTCTCCTTACCGTAACGGACAGGCATATACCTTATGCGGAGGCGGTTTACAGTCAACTAATTGACGCTGGTGTCCGTGCGGAGACGGACTTCAGGAATGAAAAGCTGGGATACAAAATCAGGGAAGCACAGATGATGAAGATTCCCTATATGCTGGTAATCGGAGACAGAGAAGTGGAATCGGGGCAGATTTCTCCTCGAGAGCGGAACGGAAAGAATCTGGGAATCGTTGGTGTAGGTGATTTTATTGATCTAATTCGAGAAAAATGCACTCAGCTTAAATAAGGAGGTGTCGTATAGTAAAGGAATTAAGAGTAAATCGTGAAATCAGGGCTGCCAGCGTTAGGGTTATTGATCATGAGGGAAAACAAATGGGGATTGTGTCTCTAACAGAGGCCCTGGCAGAAGCCGGTAAACATGGTCTTGATTTGGTAGAGGTATCTCCCCATTCTACGCCGCCTGTTTGTAAGATCATGAATTATGGAAAATTCAGATATCAGCAAAGCAAGAAGCTTCAGGTGGCGAAGAAAAGCCAGAGCACAATCCAGCTTAAGGAAATCAGAATAAGACCCAAGACCGTGGAACATGATTTACAGATAAAGCTTAAGCATATTTTGAAATTTCTCGACCAGCGCAATAAGGTAAAAATAAGCATGATCTTCCGGGGACGTGAAGTTGCGTATACCCATGTAGGTATGAAGATCATGGAGGACATAAAAAATACATTGGCGGATACGTGTATTGTTGAGCAGTTTCCCAAGATGGAAGGGAAAAATATGACCATGGTTGTGGCGCCAAAGAAATGAGTAAAATACCTGGATATAGAGGTGAGATTGTATGCCGAAGTTAAAAACGCACAGAGGGGCGGCTAAGCGATTTTCCGTTACAGCAACGGGAAAGGTAAAAAGGAGTAGGGCCTATGCGAGTCATATTCTCACGAAGAAGACGACGAAAAGAAAGAGAAATCTTAGGAAATCCGCGCTTATTGATAAAACGAACCAGAAAACGATTAAGAAGTTAGTTCCATATCTGGGTAGTGTCACCTAATCATTGTTAGCTTTCAGTGGGTGCGCCAGGATTTCACCAATAGACCAAACATGGTCAATCACATTTGCAGCCATCCCCGGGGTTCTTTTTCCTCTTTTTCCATTTAGGCCCCTTTGGGTTAGACCTCGATGTGGTCTTGAAAAATTATAATAGGTAACGCTAATGGTGGTCTGGGCATCTAAGGACAGCTTTCGCTTTGCAAAACAGAGAGTTTTCCTGGTAAGTTCTCTATTATGATGCCTTAAAGTCAGGTTGGC
>MNZP01000029.1 GCA_001873675.1 Syntrophaceae bacterium CG2_30_49_12
TATTCATGTTGAATTTCGGAATAGGAAATGGTATACACTCTTTACGGCATGCTGGCAGCATAATCTGTTCCTCCTCCCTTTGTCTTTGCTGGACAGATTATGCAGAAATATCTATCGCCTGTCAATATCTATTTGTCGTTGTAGGGTTAAGAAATATGAAGATAAGATTGCCTATTGGGTTAGTGAAAAAGACAATGGTATTTATGATGCGATGGGTGCTGTTAGTGGGTAGGCAGGTATTGAGGTGGAACCCTAAACTTGAATCAACACATAAAATATTATAAAATGATACCATCATGAAGTCGGTTATTGATACCTCAACATTAATATCTCTTGCACGGATAAGTTATCTTGAGATTATCCCGAGGTTAAAAATAGATGCAATTCTTCCTGATGATGTCTATGAGGAGGCAGTTATAAATGGTGAAAAACGGGGGATTGCCGATGCAACGGTTATCAAGAGTTTTATAGCTAATTACAAGATAAAGGTAGTCCATACCGAAAGAAATCAGATAGAAGTTGTAAGACAAAAGCTAAATAAAATTCTCGCTAAAGGGGATGAGGCAGTCCTTTCATTAGCGATAAAGGAAGAGGCAAAAGTGGTTATAACCAATGACGATGGTCTTGGTAGGATAGCAATGGCATTAGGATTTAGGGTTAATGGCTCACCGGATATGTTAATGAAGGGATTGCGAGAAAAAGTATTGGATTTTCGTGAGTTTGAATCCTTAATCAGAGGGTTAGTTATTGAAAATAGGCTAAGTCCTGTAATTGCAGAACTTTATCTTTTGGAGGGTAAAAAATATGTTGAAGACTAAAGAATTAGCAAGGACTAATGTAATGCTTGATAGAGAGACATTAAAGTTAATTGATGAATTTGCAAAAACCATGTCTGAGGACAGATCAACGGTAATAAGGCATCTCATAAAAAAGGCGCTTTTAGAAGAAAGGCTATCGCTCGCTGTAAGGAAATTCCAGGAGGGTGCTCCTTTCAGAAAGACTGCAGAAATGGCTGGGCTTGATTACTGGGATTTCCAGGCTGAACTCGATAAACGTGGGATCCCTGTATCCGCATCCCTTCCATTTGCAAGAAGACGAATAAAGCAATAGAATCTTTCTGAGATTGGTTTTTGGTAGGCAATTCATAATCATAAGACAAAGAGATTAATCTATTCATGAAGGCATCAGTTGTTACAGCATAGGGATCAGGTCTACACAATGGACTTGAAATCCGATAAGTTCTGCTTTTAAAGCTCAATCTTTGCTCTTCTGAACTTCTCAGCTTCTTAACCTCTCCAATGTCCCAACCTCCCATTTTAATGAAAATATCCATAATCACAGCTGTATATAACGGTAAAAACAAAATTGAGGATTGCCTTCAAAGCATTCACGCCCAAACCTACCCTCATATAGAACATATCATCATTGACGGTGGTTCTACGGATGGGACGGTTGGAAGAGGGGGCAAAGAAGGGGGGTCAAATCTTTACTATTGACATTTTGCATTTCCGCTCAAAGCGGTTATATGGCTCATAGCTCATAGTTGATAGTAGAGGAAATGGGGGACGACCTTAAATATTCAAATAACTCAGATTTCCTTACCCATTTTTGCTCAAAGCAGTTTAAAAGATTTAAGGTTTAAGGTTAAAGGGTTAAGGTTTAAGGGTTAAGGTGAAAGGGTTAAGGTGAAAGGGACGAGGAACGAGGTTAAAGGGTCAAGGGTTAAAGGCCGTGAAACGTAAACCGTAAGGCGTGAAGTGTTTTACCACCTTACGATTCACTCTGTACGATTTACGATATCCGGCGGGTCTACGGAGTTGACGTCAGGTCTATTGAGAAAAAGGTTAAAGTTAACTGTGGTTCAGACACTAGCGAATCCCACCCCATAGGCTCACTTTAGGATGCTGTAAAGCCGCGGCGGGTCGTTATTTGACCCGTCCAGAGTTCTGCCTAACGTCACCCCCAAATTTTTTTTAGAGGAGATTCATTTTTTTCTTGCATTGTGCGCAAATATCTTTATGCTAATTGATATATGGGCATAAAGAACATCACAGACAAGAAAACATTCAGTCAGCTTAGGCAGTCCCTTGGTAGGCTAGCCAAGGAGGTCAGACAGCTTATTAATCCCCTTTTTTCTGATAAGCCCGTGATCAAAGGATCGGTCTATGAACTGAAGACTAAATGTGGAAAACCAGGATGTAGATGTGCCCAGGGTGAGCTCCATAGGCGAATGGTGGTAAGCGCTAGCGAGAAGGGCAAAACACAATTGCGCGCAATTCCACATGGCTTTCTCGTTGAGGTGCAGGATAAGGTGCGCCGTTATCAGAAGCTTCGCCGAGTTCGAGTACGGCTTATCGAGGTGCACAAGAACATGCTTCAGTTTATGGATGAGATGGAGGCGATGCGCCGGGAAGAGATGCCCGTTTCCAGAAAGAAACCAACCTCTCAATGAGGGATTAGATGGACCTTGTGATTTTCGAGGAAAATAAACCTCTCATATTGCAAGCCCTTGGTAACGGAGAATTTGACTATATAGAGTCTGCCAGTGAGGTATTTGAGACCGAATTTTTCCGTTTCATTAAGGCCACAGCGATCCTGGATAAACTTGCCGAGACCTACCCGAGTCCCCGGAAGAAAGAGGAGGTCCCCCTGTGGTTTTATGTGGCCAGCAACCTATCCATGAGGCTGCATGGTGTGCACTCTTTCAATGCCTTTCCTCTGGTAGTACGCTCAGGAGGCCTTCTCAATGTGTTAGGTCCTAAAGGTGCTCAGAAGGTCACGCATCCGGATACGGGAGATGTCACTATTGCCTGTGAGGGATTCAACCAGAAGAATCACTATGACCGCGAGGCCCCCTGCGATCAGGATTTTTTGCGTAAACTGGCCAAGGACACAGAGGCCGATGCCCTGATGAGGTGGTTTTCTGCTGACGTGGCAGGAGTATTTAAAAACCAGCGTGCTTTTGACAAAGAAGGCATTTTCATAGGCGATGCCTCTTATCTTTTTGTTCCGGATAATCCCAATTATGAGAGTTCAGTCAAGCTTCTGTTCGATGAGAACGATCATCCGGTCAGCGAAGAGGCATATAAAAAGATGACCGATGAACAAAAGACCCACTGCCAGTGGAGACGGTGCCACAAGATGGTCTCCCTCCTGCACACAAATCGAACTACGGATTTTTTCTTTTTTGTAGCGTTAAAGGTTCTTCCTGGCAATATCCATGAGTCTCCAGTGCTTTATGAACAGGTGAGACAGTTTGTGGAGACAGTGGGCAAGGGGGTGATGAAAAGGTTGATCTTAGACCGAGGGTTTCTGGATGGCACAAGCATCTCCACCTGCAAGAAAGACTATGGCATTGATGTCCTTATTCCTGTTCGTCGCAACATGGATATTTATCAGGATGCTATGGCCCTGTTCCAATTGCCAGAGGTTACATGGATGTGCTTAAAAGAGCCGGTGGCAGAAACCAGGGAGTCACTCCGTCCAAGGCCCCAGGCCATCGTCAAGCGGGAGAAAAAGCGACAGGAAACGCTCGAGCAGATCAAACAGCAAAAGTCATCTCTGCCGCCAGAGGAGATCATCGTAAAGAGGGAGGCGGCGACTATTGGGGAGTTTCGGAGCTGGTCAGCCTGTACAGTACCGCTCAGTGTTGTAGCCAACCGTGAGACCTATGCTGATGGCCATGAGAAGGTGTGGCTCCTGATCGACACTAAAGAGGTGGAGGACCCCACAGCGGCATCTGAGGAATATCATCTACGAACAACTATCGAAGAGCGACACCGTCAACTCAAGTGCTTCATCGATCTGACTCAATTTACCTCCCGCGCCTTCTCCATGGTGATCAACCAGGTCGTTTTTATCATGCTTAGCTATAATCTACTTCAACTCTACCTTTTCCGTCAGGGACGCAAGGAGCTAAATAATGAGACACTGCCACATATCCGTCAGCAGCTATTGCCCTCGGACAATCACATCATCGTTTACTTCGAAAACTATTACGGTTTGTTTGCTCCGCTCGAATTCACCGAAATCATAGCAACGCTTGGTGAGGAGGCCCGCAAGAAGGTAGCGGGGAAATGCCGACGTCTCCGTCGTGAGATCAATGGAGTCATGAGGAACCCCCGAGCGCCGTAAGCCTCCGTTTCCTGTAACCAACACTTGACAATACAACCCCGCGCCAAAGCTGGGCTCAGTCCTCGTATGCCATCTCTGAGATTCCTGACTCCCTAAAAAGACTCTGTGCGCCTTAAGAAGGCTAATCTCGTTCCATGCTTCCAGCGGGGGGCTATATGCACGCCTCCCTGCATGGCAGGATCGAGCCTTGCAATCCAAACTGTGCCCCCAATTAGTTCTACTCCGACAGATAAATGATTATACTTAGATCAACGTCTTCATCAGGTATAAAGCGATCCAATGCCGGACATCGGGCAGAGATGGCATTTGTTTCAGTTCTCTTTGCCTGCTCCGCCATCGCTCCGTGGAACGAACGGGGCACTGACGTTCCTTCCGTGCTTCCAAATAATTCGGATTCATTGGGAAAGTTTTATTGGAATTATTCCCATTCTCTGGTACCACAGGGTCTGCTGTACGTGTTTTTTTTCCTGTATGCGCTGGAGGGTCAAATAACCGAATGCAAGAATAACCAGCAGCACATGCCGACGCCAACCGGTCCAGCTTCTGCCCTCATGGTGATCCAAGCCCAGCTCTTTCTTCAATTGCTGGTATCCCTGTTCAATCCAGAACCGTTCATGAAAGAGACGAACCATCTCCAGGGTCGGCATGTCCTGGGGCATGTTGCTGAAGAAGTACCGGAGCTCATATTGTTCTTCATCCTTTTTTCTTCGCTCGATGATCAGCCAGACTTCCTCATGAGTAGTTCCCCTCCTGTAGCCTTGAGCAGGAAATACCCTTCTGGATATAGCCTCAATCACCAATAGTTTATCCAGACAATCCCTCCGGATCTCAAGATGCTCCCAGTCTCCTTCCTCGACACATTTCCCCAGTTCCAAGACCTTCACCGGCAAGGGATTGGTCTCGATGAGGGTCGGGTATTTCCTCTTTCGTCCCCTCCTTTTCTCCTGAGGATCGGGCTGAACAAAAACCGGAGATTCCAGAAAGACCTGCGTATCCGAATAAACGCCAACGACATAGCTCTCTTCCCGGTTATCCAGCCCCTGGCGAAACTCCGTTATGTTTCCATACCAACTGTCGGCCACTACCGCCCGGTAGGGCGCCCCATCTATTCTGGCCTGATCAATCAGATCCAGTGCCATCTGCCACTTCTCCCGGTAATGGACATCCTCTGGCATGTAAGTTTTCTTTCGCTTCTCTACACATTCAGGATCATCCGGATTGTCCCAGGACTGAGGAACAAAAAGCTCCATCGCGTAAGGCCAGGCAAACCCCTGACCCACGTAGGTCAAACTGACCCCGATCTGACAGTTGTCCACCTTCCCAAGAGAACCACAATACTGTCTGGCCACACAGACACTATGACGACCCTTCTTGGGAAATCCCGTATCATCGATAACCAATACTCCCTGGGGATCAGCAGTCTCAGCAAGCATCCGTCTCCTGTATTCGCCAAATGCGCCGTCACGGTTCCACTTGACCTCTGTTAACAACCTCTGCATCCCCCTTTCCGAGGCGTGAACCTTCTCCGACATCGGCTCGACAGACTTCCTGTCCCCATCCATCATCAACCCCACTACATAACATTGCGCCAGCTCTCTTGCCTCAACTCTTTTAATGTAAGGAGCAAACATTGCCATGTAGTCGTCTATCCCGAAAAATACGTTTTCAGTTTCCATGGAGAATGCATATCACATCCTCAACAACTTTTCAAGAAATATGTCGGAGTAGTATTAGCCGCGGCCAGAAATAGTGTCTGAATTGCACTTTGTAGTTAAATTGTCTTGACATACAAGCAACTCATTCCTTATACTTGACCCGCCAAAGAGGGATTTCTTATCAAGAAGAGTATCAAGATATCAAGTCAAGCAGGAGGTTTATATGCGTTTACGAATTACGTTTCTTATGACGATGCTGGTTCTGTTCGGGGCGGCGGCATATGCAGCGCAGTCCCCGGAAAAGCGCGTTGTAGCAACGATCTCTCCGGACGGCGTACAGCGGGTGGAAATGACCGGCGGTGAATACTATTTTGATCCCAATGTTGTTGTAGTGAAGGTTAATGTGCCGGTAGAACTGAAGGTCAAGAAGGGCGAGGGGATTACACCCCATGATATTGCGATTAAAGCACCCGAAGCGGGAATTAACTTTGCCGAAGGACTGAGCAGCAAGCCGAAGGTCATCAAATTCACTGCGACAAAGGCGGGGAAATACCCCTTTGAGTGCACGAAGCGGTTTCTCTTCTTCAAGAGCCACAAGGAGCGTGGGATGCACGGGGTGCTTGTGGTGGTTGAATAGCTAAGTAGAGAACTCCTCATCTCATCTCCTCACCGTTAACGTCTCACAGCGAGATACAATTGCAATTGGAGAAAAACCCGGTGATCGATAACCAATTTCTGCCGTATCTCAAGCTTGCCCATGGCATGTTCAATCTGAGTATGATATTTCTATTCCTTTACCAGGGGCTTATGGGACTTGTGATCCGGCGGACGAGAAAGGCCGGTGCACCACTCCCTCTCACGGTGGTACGGAGACACCGGAAGGTTGGCCCGGTTCTGGTACTGTGGGGTATCATGGGTTTTGTTGCAGGGGTTATCCTTATTCTGGTGGATAAAGGCAGGGTGTTAGAATATCCGCCTCACTTTGTAACCGGATTAACCATCGCACTGCTCTTGTCGGCGACCTATCTTGTCTCGCGCAGGATCAAAGGTCCTGATTCGCCGTTCCGGAAGCCCCATTTCGGCATCGGATTATTGTTGCTTCCCCTCTGCATCATTCAGTCGGTACTGGGACTCGGAATATTACTGTAACGCATCTATAGTGGCCCCCTTTTTTTATTTTAAAATCCCTGTCTTTGAAGGGCAGGGATTTAATCTTAGATATAGGAGGAAGGTGTGAAAGCTAAAGATTTGATGGTGCCTATTCAGGATTACCTGAAACCTGAAGCTACCCTCAGGGAGGCGGTCAATCTCCTCAGGGTGGCAAGAAAGGGGAAAGAGAGGCAGGGGGTTAAGGGATTGCCCGTCCTGGACAGGGATGGAAAAGTCGTGGGGATGCTGGCTATGAGAGACATTCTTAAGGCGGTTTATCCGTCGTACATGTCAATGATGCATCTTGGCGATTTTGCCTGGGACGGGATGGTAGAATCCCTCGCAAAACAGGTGGGAAACGACAGGGTAGAGGCGCACATGAGCAGAGATGTTGTGACCGTCCGGCAAGATAAACCCCTCATGGAGTGCGTGGACCATATCGTAACGCACAATGTGGCCAGGTTGGTCGTCTTAGACAAAACAGATAAGGTAGTGGGAATGCTCTACGAGAGAGACCTCTTCTTTTCCATTGTAAAAGCGATGCTTGATGAGAATAACAGAGGTGGAAAATGACTCCGGAAGCTGCCGCAGCCTCAAATCAGGTAGTGATGGGAGCGTCGTTCTGGATAGCGACGGCGCTTTTTCTCCTGGCCTATGGCCTGATTGTTTCAGAGAAGATTCATAAGACCATTGTGGCAATATTCGGCGCCGCGCTGATGATTGTCCTGGGAATAGTTACCCAGGAAGATGCCTTTCATTCCATAGACCTGGGGGTTGACTGGAACGTCATCTTTCTGCTGGTCAGTATGATGATCATTATCAATATCATGAAACCTACCGGTGTGTTCGAGTATATTGCCATTAAGAGCGCCAAAGCGGCTAAGGGAAAGCCCTTCATGATTATGGTGATATTTTCTGTTGTCACGGCAGTTTTATCCGCCTTTCTTGACAATGTAACGACAGTCCTTCTCATCGCTCCGGTTACCCTGCTCATCTGTCAGGCCCTTGAACTCGATGTGGTGCCTTTCCTGATTACCGAAGCCCTCGCCTCGAATATAGGCGGAACGGCCACACTCATCGGAGATCCGCCGAATATCATGATTGCCTCAAGGGCCCACCTCGACTTTATGGCGTTTATCTACAATCTTTCACCGGTTATTGTAGTTGCGCTGATCGCCTATGTAATAACCCTCAAGTTCATCTTCGGCAGAAGGCTGACCGTAAAAGATGAGTTGCGGCAGAGGGTCATGGCGATGGACGAGAGGGAGGCGATAAAAGACCCCCGTCTCTTGAAGAAGTCTCTGGTTGTCCTTGCCATCACCATAACAGGTTTTGTATTGCATGGTATGCTGCATCTGGAACCGGCTACGATCGCGCTGTTCGGCGCCGGACTCCTCCTTTTAGTCTCCGGCAATAAAGAACCCCACCGCATTCTGGCGGAAGCGGAATGGGCGACGCTCTTCTTCTTCGTGGGTCTGTTTATCATTATCGGAGGTGTGGTAAAGGTAGGCCTTATCAGATGGATGTCCGTGGAAGTGCTGAAGATCACTCAGGGGAATCTTCTCGGCACAAGTATGATTGTGATGTGGTTCTCCGCTTTTGCCTCGGCCTTTATTGATAACATTCCCTACGTTGCCACAATGAACCCCCTGATAATTGATATGGCGAAGCAGCTCTGGCCTAATCTTTCCGGTCTTCAGCTTCTGCACCATCCGGACCTGATGCCTGTCTGGTGGTCGCTGGCCCTGGGGGCGTGTCTCGGCGGCAACGGAACGGCCATCGGCGCTTCGGCTAACGTCATTATCGTGGGCATGGCCGAAAAAATGGGTAAACCGATATCTTTCAAAAAGTTCATGCTGTACGGCATGCCTCTGATGATCGAATCGGTGCTTATCTGTACAGTGTACGTCTGGTTAAGGTACTATGTCCTTAAGATATAAATTCAATTAGAATCATGATTCCCATCATCTCCATCGTCGGCAGATCAAATGCAGGTAAGACGACACTGATAGAAAAACTGATTCCCGAACTGATCAGGAGAGGCTATCGTGTGGCTACCATAAAGCATGATGTCCACGGCTTTACCGTTGACCAGCAAGGAAAGGACAGTTGGCGCCATAAAAAAGCAGGGGCCCGTACCGCCGTCATCTCATCACCATGGAAGGTAGCCGTCATCGAGGATGTGGAAAGAGATCATACTATTGCTGAACTTAGAGACAGATATATCAGGGATGTGGATATTATCTTATCCGAAGGGTACAAAGGGAACCCCCACCCCAAGATAGAGGTCTTTCGCGCGGCGCTGGAAAGCAACCTTCTCTGTTCTCAGGGGGATAATTTGTTTGCCATTGCTGGTGATCAGCCGCTAAAAGCCGGTGTGCCCTGTTTTGATATCAATGATGTGACAGGATTGGTTGACCTTATCGAAAGGGAATTTCTACTAATAAGGTAGATAGACTGTAGGCTTTTAGACTGTTAGGAACACGCCATGTGCAACGACTAACAGCCTTCAGCCTAAACACCTGAGTATTTACGATTCAATGACCTCAGAAAATCTCATAGATTTCCAGGGCCAGATCGAGCGCATTACCTATACGAATGAGGAAAACGGATACACCATCGCCAGGGTGAAGGTCTATGGCCGGCGGGAATTGGTTACCGTGATCGGCAGCCTTTTCCATCCCGCGCCGGGCGAAATCATCAGGATGAAAGGCAGATGGAGCAATCATCCCCAATATGGGGAGCAATTCAAGATCGTCTCCTGTCAGTGCACAACTCCCGCTTCTGTTTACGGAATGGAGAAGTACCTCGGGTCCGGACTGATCAAGGGTGTCGGTCCCGTGATGGCCAGACGCATCGTCAGGAAATTTAAAGAGGAAACGCTCAACGTTATCGAGCATGATATTGACAAACTCTCTCTGGTTCCCGGTATCGGCGGGAAGCGGATAGAGATGATCAAAAAGGCATGGGAAGAGCAGAAGGAGATTCGACAGGTCATGCTCTTTCTCCAGTCCCATGATGTCACTCCCGGATATGCGGCCAGGATCTTCAGGCAATACGGCAATGACTCCATCAGGGTTGTTAAGGAAAATCCCTACCGTCTGGCGACAGATGTAGCCGGCATCGGATTTATCACCGCCGACAGGATTGCGGAGAAATTGGGATTTGCCAGGGACTCGGCATTGAGGGCCGAGGCGGGGATCCTCTATGTCCTCAGTGAACTTGCCGATGAGGGGCATGTTTACTACCCCTATGAAGCTCTTATTGCTGAAGGCCGGAAAATTCTCGAGGTGGAAAGGGAAATTGTCGCCGAGGCCATAAATGCCGTCGGTAGGGACAGAAGGATTGTCATTGAGGCCTGCCTCGAACGTATGGGAAAGGACTCAAGTATAAACGCCGGAGAAACAGTAGATACCGGCAGGGCGGTTTACCTTGCCCCCTTTTATATTTCGGAAACAAATATCGCCGTCCGCCTGGCCTCACTGGCCCGCGCCCCGGAGATCATCAGAAAGATTGATGCCCAAAAGGCGGTCCAATGGGTTCAGGAAAAACTTCACATTACCCTGGCGGACAAACAGATTGAAGCCGTCAGGTGCGCCGCCCGGCAGAAGGTGATGGTCATTACCGGTGGTCCCGGCACCGGTAAGACGACGATCATCAAGGCAATTCTCAGGATTTTCTCCGCCGTCAGGGCGAAAATCATGCTTGCCGCCCCGACGGGGAGAGCGGCAAAGAGGATGAGTGAGGCCACGGGGTACGAAGCCAAAACGATCCATCGGATGCTTGAGTACAGCATGCAGAAAAGTGGTTTTCAGAAAAACGACCAGTCCCCTCTCAACTGCCATTTACTGGTTGTTGACGAGGCTTCCATGATTGATACTATCCTGATGCACCATCTCCTGAAGGCGGTGCCCGTCAGGGCGACACTCATCCTGGTCGGTGATGTGAACCAGCTTCCCTCCGTCGGAGCCGGGAATGTCCTCAAAGATATCATTGATTCCGGGACAGTTCCGGTGGTTGAACTGACGGAGATCTTCCGCCAGGCAAGGGATAGCTCTATAATCGTCAACGCTCATAAAATCAACGAGGGAACGATCCCTTATCTGAAGTCTTCTCCGGAAAAGCTCCAGGACTTCTATTTCATTCCCGAGGAGGAACCGGAAAAAGTCCTTGCCCTGATCATTACCCTTGTCAGAGAACGGATACCTAAAAGGTTTCATTTTGATCCCTTTGACGATATTCAAGTTCTCACCCCCATGCACAGGGGTACGGTGGGGGCCGAGAATTTGAACATGGCCCTGCAGAAGGCCCTGAATCCCCGGGATGATGGGATAATCCGGGGGGGAAGGAATTTCAGAATCGGCGATAAGGTGATGCAGATCAGGAATAACTATAACAAAGACGTTTACAACGGGGATATCGGCCGGATAACCGGCATTGATGAGGAAGCTCAAGAGGTTACCGTAACCATTGATGAGAGGCAGGTGACCTACGATTACGGTGAGCTTGATGAGCTCGTCCATGCCTATGCTGTGTCTGTTCACAAATCTCAGGGGTCGGAGTATCCGGCGGCGGTTATTCCCATCGTAACCCAGCATTATATGCTTCTCCAGAGAAACCTCCTCTACACAGCGGTGACCAGGGGGAGAAAACTTGTCGTTTTGGTGGGATCCAAAAGGGCGCTGGCGATTGCCGTGAAGAACAATAAAACCCACAGGCGTTACACCTTGTTGAAACAGCGGTTGATTGCCAATTTTTGATAAGAGCTTCTTCTGCCTGGAGATGTGCAGGTAGAGATCGGTTCATTGGGTGGTCTTCAGAGATACATTTAATGTGCGAGGTTACAATTTTCCGTGAACGGTAAGCTGCGGCCAATTCTTGAAGTAAAAGATCTCAGTACCCACTTTGCGACACAAAGTGGTATCGTCCGGGCTGTTGATGGTGTGGACCTTGCCGTTAATAAAGGTGATACGCTGGGTGTTGTTGGGGAATCCGGCTGTGGAAAGACCGTTCTGGCCCTTTCCATCATGCGACTGGTACCGACACTGTCGGGCCGGATTGTCTCCGGGAGTGTCCTGTTTGAAGGTCTTGACCTCCTCCGTCTTAGAGAGAAAGAGATGCAGAGGATGCGGGGTAAAGATATCTCCATGATCTTTCAGGAGCCCATGACTTCTTTGAACCCCGTATTCAGAATAGGAGAACAGATTGCTGAGGTGATCAGACTGCACCAGGATCTCTCGAGAAGGGATGCCCTGAATCGCGCCGTCGAGATGCTTCGGCTTGTAGGAATACCTTCTCCTGAAAGGCGTATTAGGGATTACCCCCATCAGATGAGCGGAGGAATGCGTCAGAGGGTGATGATTGCCATTGCCCTGGCCTGCAATCCCCGGTTGATGCTGGCCGATGAGCCGACGACCGCCCTCGATGTGACCATACAGGCCCAGATCATTGATCTGATAAACGAACTGAAAGACCAAGTCGGCGCCTCGGTGGTAATGATTACCCATGATCTCGGGGTGATTGCTGAAACGGCCAGGTTTGTAGTTGTTATGTATGCCGGTAAGGTTGTTGAATACGGCCCTGTGGAAGATATTTTTTCCTCACCCTTACATCCCTATACCGTCGGTCTGCTGGAAGCCATTCCGAGGATGGACGGAATCATGGGGCGGGATAGTTATCTAAAGGTGATACCCGGCGTTGTTCCCGGTCTGCATAATCAGCCCTGGGGGTGTCGCTTTTTTGATCGCTGTTCTTATGTGATGACGATCTGTCGGCAGGAGGAACCGGCGCTCAAGGAAAAAACGTCCGGTCACCCGGTACGGTGCTGGAGGTATGTATGACGGTTCCGTAAAAAACTCCCATACTTCGTGGTGCCCCACGGGGCATGGGAGTTTTTTACGAGAGCACATGCATAACTGGAGTGAAGGAGTGATGAATGACCTCTTATTGGATATCAGGGGACTAAAGAAATATTTTACCGTCTCAGGAGGATTTCTGTCTAGTAGGCGTAGTGTGGTCAACGCTGTGGATGATATCCATCTGAAAATCTACAGGGGGGAGACACTGGGACTTGTCGGGGAATCGGGCTGTGGGAAATCCACTCTGGGGCGTCTGATCATGAGGCTTGAGGAACCGACGGGGGGAGAAATTTTCTTTCATGGCGAAAACATCCTTGACTATTCAGGTGAATTATTGAAAAACTTTCGCCGAAAAGTACAGATTATCTTCCAGGATCCCTATGCCTCCCTTAATCCGAGAAGGACGGCAGGGAGCATTATTGGCGAACCCCTCATTATTCACAAACTTTCTGGTCGAGACGATCAAAAGGAAAAGATATCACAACTCATGGAAGTGGTAGGACTCAGCGGGGAACAGGTGGGACGGTATCCCCATGAGTTCAGCGGCGGTCAGAGACAGCGTATCTGCATCGCCAGAGCTATTGCCATCAAACCGGAACTGATCGTGGCTGATGAACCGGTCTCGGCGCTCGATGTATCCATCCAGGCCCAGATATTGAATCTCCTGAAGGATCTCCAGAAAGACTTCGGTTTGACCTACCTTTTCATCTCCCATGATCTCAGCGTGGTTCGGTATATGAGTGATAGAATTGCCGTGATGTATTTAGGGGAAATTGTCGAACTTACAAGGAACAGAGAACTTTACGAATGTCCCCTGCATCCCTATACCAGAGTTCTTCTCTCCGCTGTACCGATACCTGACCCGGCAAGGAAGAGAAAGAGGAAGATCGTTACCGGTGATATGCCTACCCCCCTTGATCCGCCGCGGGGATGTGCCTTTCATCCCCGATGTCCGGAGAAAATAGATGTTTGTGATAAAATTGAGCCGGTACTTAAAAACAGAGCCGGTAATAGTGGACATTTTGTGGCCTGTCATCTCCGGTGATAGGGATCAATGTTGTCCAACTGAACTTGACGCCAGGATATATTGATAGTATTAGGATGTTATTGTATGAAAGTTTTTCCAGGTGATCTACTTTACTCTCGCGAACATACCTGGGTCAGAGCCGATAACGATAGTAATCTGGCCACCGTGGGTATCACAGATTATGCTCAGGAGAAGATGGGGGAGATCCTTTCCATCGAGCTTCCGAGGGAAGATTCTTTTATGGAACGGGACGATCCCTTCGGAATTATAGAATCCACAAAGGGCGTTGTCGAGATTGTCTCGCCTCTAAGTGGTGAGGTCATCAGTGTCAATGAAGAGGTTATTGACGACGCCAGCATTATTAACACAGGCTCTGACACCTACGATACAGGATGGCTGATCGTTGTTGAGATGAAGAATTTAGAAGAGCTTGATGACCTTATTGATGCAAAGGAATACTACGATTTCGTGGTTCAAGAACTGGAGGACAATGATTTCCTGTGAGGGTATGGAGGTTTCTTCCTTTCAGGCAGTGCACTGCCTTTGAAAATATAGCCGTTGATGAGGCTGTTTTTCGGGAAAATCATCGCAGAGAGGCGCTGCCAACGCTCAGATTTTACGGCTGGCAGTCACCGGCAGTATCAATGGGGTATTTTCAGAATACCTTCAGAGAAGTAGATGTCAAATTCTGTCGCCGGCATGGTATTGATATTGTCCGGCGCCCCACGGGGGGTAAAGCTGTCCTTCATGACAGAGACTTGACCTATGCGGTTGTCGCCAGGGGAAATGACCCCCTTTTCCCTGACGATATCCTTGGAACGTACAGGGTCATCAGTGGTTGCATAGCTGAAGGCTTATCGAGAATCGGCATTAAGGCTGAAATTGCCGATGAAGAGAGGTCTTTTCAGGACAACCGGCTAAAGACATCTTGTTTTTCGTCTCCATCACGGTACGAGCTTCTGGTTGCAGGAAGGAAGATATGTGGGAGTGCCCAGGTAAGATCCCGCGGTGTTTTCCTTCAACATGGCTCCATTCTCGTGGATTTCGATCCTTTTAAAACCTGTGCCGTCATGCTGCCCCATCATCATGAAGAAGAGAAATATATCGAGCAACTATGGAGATCAGTAACATCAATAGATAATCATGTCAGTCAACCGGTTGATCTAACTATGCTATGTGATGTTCTACGAAAGGGTTTCGAGAAGGCGCTGGGTATCCGGCTTGTGGAGCAAGACCTGAGTCCTCCCGAGGAAGAGCTTGGGGCATGGTTGTTGAAGAACAAGTACTTGACTGATACGTGGAACATGGACGGGAAGGCGATGGTGAATGAACCTTAAAGATCTGATCAGAAAAGAAGTGCTTTCTCAGACGGCCTATCCCGCAGAAACTCTATCCTGTAGAATCAAATTGGATGCCAATGAGAATCCGTTTACACTTCCCCCTCCTCTGAAAGACGGTATCTTTGAAGCGATGAAAAAGATTGACCTGAATCGCTATCCCGAACCGGGTTCCCACCGGCTCAGGGCCAGATTTGCTCAACATTACGAGGTCGAGCGGGATATGCTGATGATCGGTAATGGGTCGGATGAACTTATTCATACCCTCTGCACCGCTATGGCAGGCCGGGCCTTAGACGTTATTGTTCCTGTGCCCACCTTCGCCATGTACAAAATCTCCGCCTTAAACAACGGGCACAGGGTTATTGGTGTGCCTCTAAACACTTCATTTGACTTGGATTTAGGCGTCATACTGGAACACCTTGCCACAACAAAGGCCGCAACATTGGTATTTTTGAGTTACCCTAATAATCCCACCGGCAACTGCTTTAACCAGCAAAAAATAAAAACGATTATTGAGCAATCACCAGGCATTGTGGTCGTTGACGAGGCCTACTTCCCATTTTGCCGGAAGACCTTTTTGCCATTTTTAAAGAGGTATGAAAACCTCGTCATCTTAAGGACGCTGTCCAAGATAGGTCTTGCCGCCATGAGGATTGGTTTCCTCATCGGTCCCCCCTCCCTGATACACGAAGTGGACAAGGTAAGACTTCCCTATAACCTTGGCGCCCTATCGCAGGTTGCCGCTGGTTTTTATTTAGATCATGAGGCGGCTTTTTTAAAACAGGCGGAGGAGATTACTAAAAATAGAGAAGAACTCTTCGATGCGCTTAAACAAATGGAGGGGGTTCATCCCTGGCCTTCTGAGGCAAATTTTATTTTTTTTAGTTGCGATTTTGATGTAGATAGTGTATATAATAACTTGATTGAAGAGGATATTCTGATTAAAAATTTCAATGCTCCCGGGATCATGAGAAACTGTATGAGGGTAACAGTTGGAAATCACGAGGAAAATGAGGAGTTTTTAGCGGCATTAAATAACACCATTGCTAAAGTAAGGAGAGTGGTCTAATATCGTAGGTGCAACAGGGGTAGGTTACGGCATGGGTAAGAATTGCGTAAGGCCGTACTACCCTTTTTTTGTCCTGAAAGAAGACTATTTTTGAAAATATAAGAAAGGGAAGGAAGAAATATTTTGGAGGTAAGAGTAATTGATAACGATGTGGAAAAGGCATTGAAGATTCTCAAGAATAAATTGTCCAAAAGCGGTTTATTCAAGGATTTGAAGATACGCAGAGCCTATGAGAAGCCCTCCGTTAAGAAAAAAAGGAAGGCTATTGAGGCACGCCGGAGATATACCAAAGTTCGGCGGCGAAGAAGCGTATAAGCGCCACAATTTCCAACAATAGTAGTATCGGATTGAAAGATGGACTCTCAGGCAGGTGGGAACGGGGAAATCCTAAAAAAGGTCATGGGTGATCTCGGGGCAGGAAAGTCAGTTTCCTGTTACCTTCTCTATGGGGAGGAGGAATACCTGATCAAGGATGCCCTGGAGAAAATTACGAATCTTATCCTCCCCCCCGGTGACAGGACTCTTAATCTCTTCTATATGGATGGGGAAAGTGAAGATATTGACAGACTCCGTGCATCCCTCCTGACTCTCCCTCTTATCCCGGGCAGAAAAGTGGTTGTCCTCGGAAACACACGCATTTTCTCTTCCAGGAAAACCTTGCCAGATCTGGTGCAAAAAATCAGCGACTATTATGAAAGCAATACCGCCAGGGCGGCAATGTATTTTATGCAATTCTTGAGGATCGCAGGCTGGAGCCTTGATGATCTCAAGGATGACGGCTGGAAGAGAATCACTGATGAAGACTGGCATAATACCGTCCCCGGAGATGGCGGAAAAAGTAGAGAGACATGGCTTCCCGGAATCATTGATTTCTGTGTCAGCCATGGACTGGATATGGAGCGATACAGAGAAGATACTGACCGTCTGGAGGATCTCTTAAGAAGAGGTCTTCCAGAGGGAAATCACCTTATCATGACAGCCGAGGTGGTAGATAAGAGGAAAAAGCTTTTTAAGGCTATATCCGAGCTGGGAGAAATCCTCTATTTTCCGCGGGCTAAGGGTGAAACAAGCCAGAAGCACATGCTGATGGATGCGGCGAAAGACCTCCTCGCGAGAAGGGGGAAGAAACTGACATCTGGCGCCTGGGTGGCCATCGGCAAAAAGACAGGCGGGAGCCTGAGGAACTCCATCGTAGCCATCGAAAAGCTGGTCAGCTATACGGGGGAGAAAACTACCATTGAAGAAGAGGATGTTGAAGAGGTTATCGGGAAAACGAGGGAAGACACGGTCTTTGATTTAACAGCAGCGCTTGTCGAAAAAAATCTTGACCGGGTCCTTTTAACGCTGAAAGATCTCCTCGATCAGGGTGTTCATCACTTGTTGCTCCTGGCGATGATCATGCGGGAGCTCAGGCTTCTCCTCCACGCAAAAATATTTATTAGCTCCGGCAGGTTGTCCCCTTTTAACCCGGACATGGACTACGGCCAATTCCAGAGAACTGTTTATCCCCTCATCAAGAAAGGGACTGGCTGCTCCGGGAAAAAAGAAGGCGGAGAGGGTCTTACCGCTCAGCACCCCTATGTTGTTTATAATGCCTTAAGAAATTCGGAGCGTTTTTCGCGTAAAGCCCTGGTAAGTTATATAGAAGACCTCGTAGATATAGACGTTGCCCTAAAGTCAACGATGAGAGATCCGAAGTTGTTGCTGGAAAAGTTCCTTATTAAAGTTTGCGGCAATGGTTCACCGCAGAGACGCAAAGGACGCTGAGGTTAAGTTTTATATTGCTTTCCGTTGAGAGGACGGGAAGCAATACATCCTAAAGGAGGTAGTTTTTTCCTTTCTGCCCTCTTAAGCAGAAAGAAAAATCCATCTTTCCTTTGCGTTCTCGGCGTCTTTGCGGTGAACTATTACGGCTCCTCGCTATTTCGTGTGGGTTACTGATATTAATAAAATCAGATAGTAATGAAAATTATGCATACCATTTGGAGCCATTTATGCCTGTTAATTTACAGCCCATAATGGGCCTACAATAACTGATAGCTCCATAATTACAGGATGTTATATCAAATTACGCACAAAAAATTAACCTACTGTTTTTGGCTCTAAAATTGACGTGTAACTATATAACTTATCG
>MNZP01000040.1 GCA_001873675.1 Syntrophaceae bacterium CG2_30_49_12
TTGTTATTGTGCTTATCTCAGGCCACCTCCCTATTATAAAATAATCCGCGTATCCGTCCGATTTGGCGATGCTGCCGCTTTCGGGATTCGTCACCCATACAGTCGTATTTCCCGTAAGACAGTTCGTGCTTATATTAACCAGCGCCTCTATGAGGCCGCCCGACTTCCAGCTGACGCTCTGTACCGTTATTGAGCTGTCTTTCACGCCGAACGACACATTCGCCGCCCCTATCCCGCTTTCAAAATTCGTTCCCGTGAGCTTCAGTGTCTTATCGCTTGTGTTCTGACCTAACTGCTTCTCATATCCCGTCGCCGAACCCACAACCGTCAGACCGTCCTCCGTAAGCGTCGCTCCCGCCTTTATCTCAAGCACGCTCGCAAGCGATACCGCCTTGCCGCCGTCGCGATTTCTCGTCCCTATATAGTAATCTCCCACAGGAGCGTCTGCGGCAATCGTTGTATTCTGCAGTTCCAGAGTGCTCGCCGGAGAACCCGACATATAGATTGTGCCTGTCCCGACTTTCGGCTCCGCAGGCTCACCGTCTGAACTCGTTGAGAACCACACTTCGCAGCCCGTCCTGAAATACGCTCCGCTTCCGTAAACCGTTACCGTTGACCCCGTCATTCCCTGCGCCCTTACATCAGGGCTTATAAAACTGACATCGGGGCTGTGCGTAACCTCAAGGCCTGAGGCTTTTGTCGCATATCCCAGGTCCGGATTCCATACCGTCACATCTCTTTTTCCCACCGTCGCGTAGGCGTCAACATCCACCGTATATGTTATTGAACCGCCGCCGATGTGATAGTTATAAGTTTGCGTCGTTATCCCGACTCCGAAATCCCCGTAACTGCCGTCCTGCAGGCCGCTTCCGTTTACTATCACCGTCAGTCCTTCGCCGCCTTGGCCTACTGCCGTAAGCCCCGCTCCGTAACTCACACTCGTAAATGTGGGCTTCGGATTTATCGTTATCGCGTTTGACAGAGTCCATTCGCCCTGGTCCGGGTTTATTACCTGGATATCTTTCAAACCCGTTGAAAATGTCTCCGGTATTATAAGGTCGCACCAGAACTCTGTCGCCGAGGCCGTCAGCTCCTGGTTTGATATCGTTAACTGCGTGCCGCCCACATACAGACCCATATCTATATTGAATCCCGAACCCTGGAGCTTGAACTTCTTATCAGCGTAACCTTCGGTGTTGGCCCGCTGGCCGTATTCTTTCACAGTCGGCGATGTCACCGTGCTTATCCGCGGCGCCTCTATTATCATGAAATAATTCGGGTCGCCTCTTGATACTATTCCTCCGTTAACGGGATTTTCTATCTGCACCGTTGTCTTGCCCGTCAGACAGTGCGTGCTCACGCTAACCGTCACCTCTATCCTTGTGCCGGACTTCCAACTGACGCTCTCTACCGTTATTGAACTTGTCTTCGCTCCGAACGATACATTGTCAACACCTATTCCGCTTTCAAAACCCGACCCCAGTATGCTCAACACTTTGTCCGCCGTGTTCTGACCTAATTCGTACTTCGTCTGCGAACCCAGCACCGTCAGACCCCCCGCATCCAATGACATATCCGCCGTTACCGTAAATTTCGTCGTAATGGATGTGTGAAGGCCGCCGTCGGGATTGAGCACCCTTATATACCTGCCCCCCGTGAGCGCCCCGTTGGCTATTGAAACATTTCGGAGCTCAAGCTCGCTGGCCGTCAGCACAACAGCCGTTCCGCTTATCGCCTCATCCTTGAACCACGACGCCGAGGGATTGGTTGAAAACTCCACTTCCGTGTCGCCTCCCGTCGTCTGGAAATACGCCCCCGAGGCATAAACCGTGAGCGTAGCCCCGGTTATGTTGTATGTTCTCGAGGCCGGGTCAAGATAATCCACATCCGGCGAATGCGTTATATTAAGCGCATTGACTTTTGTCGCGTAACCAAGGTCGGGATTCGTGACTGTCACATTCCTCTGGCCCACTGTCGCCGCCGCGTCCACATCCAGCGTCAGCCGGATCGCTGTTGATGTTATAAACTCGTATGTTTTTTCTGTCACGCCAAGTCCGAAATCTATCTCCGCTCCGTCTACCAGATTCGCGCCCCATATCGTCAATGTGCTTCCCGTCGCCCCCTGGCCTATTGAGGTCAAACTGCCTTCATACTGTATGGAGCTGAATGTGGGTTTCGGGTTTATCGTTATTGCCCCCGGCACCGTCCATTCTCCCTGGTCGGGATTCACTAATTTGACAGCAAGAGGCGTGCTCACGGGAGCGAAACTCGCGCTAATGTTAAAATCGCACTGATACCAGGTCGTGCCGCTATACAGCGTCTCCGGGTCTATAGGCGTCATCTGAGTGTTTTTGAACCACACTTCCATAGACGAATTAAATGCCTGTCCATTTAATCTGAACTTCTTATCCGCTGAATCAGCCGTGTAGGCCGTCTGGCCGTATTCCTTTACTGTCGGCAGCGTTATCGTGCTGACTGCCGGCGCCGCGCCTATCATAAAATACTCGCCCGCTCCGTAAGACGCCTTAGCTCCGTTTAAGGGATTCTCCACATAGACCGTCGTGTTGCCCGTCAGACAGTGCGTCGAGACGCTCACCGTCACCTCTATAAGGCTTGACGACTTCCAGCTCACGCTGTGGAGAGTTATTGAACCGCTCTTCACACCGAAATTAACATAGTTCTCGTCTACTCCCGTTTCAAAACCGGAGCCCGATATCTTCACCACTTTCTCGCTGGCGTTCTGTCCCAACTGGTTGCTCGGATTGGAGCCCACCACCAGCACAGTGTCGTCCAGATACAGGGCCGCATTTATAACCAGCACACGTGACAATGACACCGCAACGCCGCCGTCGGGGTTTGTCACCACTATCCACCTGTTGCCCGTCGCCGCGTCCGTTGACACATCCACATTCTTCAAAGTCAGAGCGCTCTCATTGTCATACTGGACGGTCTCTATCGTTATTTTGGAATCTTCCGGATATCCGGTGCTGCTCGTTGAAAAATACACCGTACAGCCGTTCTGAAAATAGGGTCCCTTGCCGATAACCGATATCGTGCTTCCCTCCACGCCCTGCGCTCTGGCGCTGGGCGTTATAAAATCCACTTCCGGTTTATTCGTTATCTCAAATTTTGTTGAGTCCGTCACAAAACCGAGGTCGGGATTCCTTAATGTAATGCTTCTTGCTCCTGTCAATGCGGACACCGATATATCCATCATCACCGTAAACGACGAGAGCGAATGATACACATAATTGTGTGTCGTCACACCCAGCCCGAAGTTCAGGTTTAATCCTTCCTGCAGGCCCGTCCCCGTCACCGTCAGCGTCGAGCCCGTCGCTCCCTGCCCTATTGTCGTCTCTCCCGAGCTGAACGTAAGCGCCGTTATTGTGGGCCTCGCGTTAATCTTGATTGTCGATGCCCTCGTGTATTCGCCCTGGTCGGGATTTACAACCCTCACCGCCTGCCAGCCGAGCGGCGAAAATGTCTCGCTTATGTTCAAGTCACAACTGTATGTCTGCGTGTCTCCCACCACAGCATTATCCACTGCCGGGCTCACAGGCGTCATCTTCGTATCCCCGAACCACAGTTCCATCGCCTCGTTGAATCCCCTGCCGCTTAATTTGAATTTTTTATCCCCGTATCCCGCCGTATTTGCCGTCTGACCGTACTGATAATCCGAGGGGCTTGTTATTGTGCTTATCTCAGGCCACCTCCCTATTATAAAATAATCCGCGTATCCGTCTGATTTGGCTATGCTTCCGCTTTCGGGATTCGTCACCCATACAGTCGTATTTCCCGTAAGA
>MNZP01000046.1 GCA_001873675.1 Syntrophaceae bacterium CG2_30_49_12
TTTTAAAGAGATAATAAGAATAATACTTTAATTTTAGTGCCTTGGTGTCTTAGTGGCTGAATAGTTACTTAAAACATTGACTTCAAAGGGTTAAAGTGGTAGTGTCATGTCAATCAAGAAACGTCATTTCGACCGCAGGGAGAAATCTAAGATTTCTCAGTCGTAAAGACTCCTTCGAAATGACAGAGTATCGTTGACATGACAGGAGGGAAAAGTTCATCTATCTGTGATGGAACCTCGAAAAGAGCGGTCAAACCATGCTTGATATAAAATATCTGAGACAGAATGCAGACTTTGTTCGAAAAAAAATGGAAGAGCGGGGTCAGGGTATAGAGCTGGAGAAATTCCTTAGCCTGGATGCGAAAAGAAGAGATATCCTCCAGGAGGTAGAAACCCTGCGAATGGAGAGAAATGCTGTCTCCAAAGAAATCGGTGAAAGGAAGAAACGTCAGGGGGATGCCTCTGTACTGATCGTCAGGATGGGAGAGGTTTCCGCCCGGATTAAGGAACTTGATGAGTTACTGAAAAAGACCGAGGATGATCTACACGATATACTCCTGATCATTCCCAACATCCCTCACGAATCGGTTGTCTGCGGGAAAAGCTCCGAGGACAATCCCGTAGTAAGAATATGGGGGGGGGAACCACAGTTCGATTTCCCGCCGAGACCTCACTGGGAAATCGGAGAAAACCTGAACATCCTGGATTTTGTCAGGGGCGCAAAGATCGCAGGGGCGCGATTTACCCTTTATCGGGGGATGGGAGCCATGCTGGAGCGGGCTCTTATTAACTTCATGCTCGATCTCCACATTTTCGAGCATCATTATACCGAGGTACTGACACCTTTCATGGCAAACAAGGAGAGTATGACGGGAACGGGACAGCTCCCCAAATTTGCCGATGATCTGTTTAAGATAGAAAAGTCTGATTACTATCTCATCCCCACGGCGGAGGTGTCCGTCACCAATATCCATCGGGAGGAGATCCTGAATGAGGAGGACCTTCCCCTCTGCTATGTGGCTTATTCCCCCTGTTTCCGCTCAGAGGCCGGCTCCTACGGGAAGGACACGAGGGGATTGATCAGACAGCACCAGTTCAACAAGGTCGAGATGGTTAAGTTTACGGTGCCGGAAAGCTCTTACGATGAGCTGGAAAAATTGACGGCCAATGCCGAGGAAGTTTTACAAAGGCTGAATATCCACTACCGAACGGTGAGTCTCTGTACGGCAGAGATCGGATTCTCTTCCGCTAAAACTTATGATCTGGAGGTGTGGCTGCCCGGTCAGGATACCTATCGAGAAATATCGTCATGCAGTAATTTTGAAGATTTTCAAGCCCGAAGGGCCTCTATCCGGTTTCGGCGCACCGGAGGCGGCAAAACGAAATTTGTCCATACCTTGAACGGTTCTGGACTGGCAGTAGGCAGAACCGTGGTAGCTATCCTGGAGAACTATCAGCAGGCTGACGGAAGTGTGGTTATCCCGGAGGTCTTAAGACCATACATGAAAGTTGACAGGATTGTACCGGAAAGATAAAATAGGTAGCTCGGAGGGATGGCCGAGCGGTCTATGGCGGCGGTCTTGAAAACCGTTGACCGAAAGGTTCGCGGGTTCGAATCCTGCTCCCTCCGCTTATTTCTTAACTATTCAGGTTCAAAGTTCCGGGGTTCACGGTTCACGGTTAGAAAACAATGGACATAGACCACTATGAAGATAAGGCAACTAACTGTGAACTGTGAACTGTGAACCTGACGACCTGAGTAGTTACATTTCTTTTCTCTAAACTGATTGCGGTTCATCATGCATAGGCAATTAAAAAACCCAAAACTTTACTTAATGCTAATCAGCGATATCGTTCTTTTTGCGATTGCCCATGTTTTGTCTTATCTTTTCCGCTTTGAATTCAGATTAAATCCGCCAGAAATTCATCAGATTAAAATTGTGCTGTTGTGGCTCATACCCCTAAAAGTTCTAATTTTCTGGCGCCTTGGGCTTTACAGCGGCATGTGGCGCTACACCAGTGTAAAAGACTTCTGGCGTCTGGCGTGGGCGTCTGCCGCTTCGATGCTTTTGAGTCTGGCCATTATTCTCGTTTTTTACAGATTTCAGGGATTTTCGCGTGCTGTCTTTCTTATGGATGGCGCATTTACATTCCTACTTACGGGTACGCTCAGGGTAGCCGTTCGGTCCTATTTTGCGTTGCAAAATGAGTTGACGGAGAAAGAGCCCATGGGGGGAAGTTATGGTAAGAGTAAACGAGTGCTTATCATCGGCGCCGGGGATGCGGGCGAGAAAATCCTTCGGGAAATCTTTGATAACAGGCAATTACGCTATGAAGTGGTGGGATTTGTTGATGACGCCCCCCGAAAGATACACCGTACCATTCATGGGATACCGGTTCTTGGTCTTATTAAAGACATAGCAAAGATTGTCGCCTCAGAAGATATTGACGAGGCGCTCATTGCGATCCCTTCGGCTACCGGGGAGCAGATGAAACGCATCGTCGGTGCTTGCAAGGAAACCGGCGTTTCTTACAAAACCCTGCCCGGTATCGGTGAATTAATTGACGGCAGGGTAAGTGTAAAAGCTTTAAGAGATGTAAGTTTTCAGGATTTGTTGGGTCGTCCTCCTGTAAGTCTCGATATTTCAGGAATCAGGAAATATGTAGAGGGCAAAACAATTCTGGTTACAGGCTGTGGAGGTTCAATAGGGGGGGAATTATGCCGTCAATTAGTCCGTTTTCAACCACGCTCTCTTGTCCTATTTGATGCCTGTGAGGCCAATCTTTTCCATATTCATATGGAGCTCCAACACGAATTTTATTTCCAAAACTGCCGGGCAATACTCGGGCATGTACAAAATGAACCATTAATGGATGAGGTATTTCAGAAATACCATCCTGAGATTGTTTTTCATGCGGCGGCCTATAAGCACGTGCCGATGTTAGAGAAGAATCCATGGGAAGCTGTTTTCAATAATGTTAAAGGCAGCAAGGTGGCTATGGAAAAGGCCATAAAACATGGTGTTGAACGTTTTGTGCTCGTTTCTACCGACAAGGCTGTTCGTCCCACGGGCGTGATGGGAGCAAGCAAGAGATTGGCCGAGCTTCTTTTGCAATCATTAGAGGGAAACGGGACGAGTTTTATGGCCGTGCGATTTGGTAATGTGGTAGGGTCATCAGGATCCGTTGTTCCTTTGTTCCGGCGCCAGATTGAACAGGGCGGACCTGTTACGGTAACCCATCCCGAAGTGACCCGATATTTTATGACCATACAAGAGGCTGCCCAGTTGATTGTCCAGGCCGGGGCGATGGGAAATGGCGGTGAGGTTTTCATTCTGGAAATGGGCACCCCCGTTAAGATTGTAGAAATGGCCAGAGACCTTATCCGGCTTTCCGGAAAGGACCCTGACCGCAATATCAAAATTGTATTCACAGGGCTTCGGGAAGGAGAAAAGCTCTATGAGGAACTTATTACGGTGGGTGAGGGGATCGTGGCCACAAGTCATGAGAAAATCATGGTTCTTCGTCCCAACGAAACCGCCAATGGCTTTGCAACACCTTTGGAATTAAAAGCATGGCTGGACGAAAAACTCGATCCTTTGTACGAGGCGGCAATGCGTTTTGACGCACAGACGATAAAAAAGGTGTTGGGAGAAATACTACCTGAATATACACCCCAGGAAGCAGAGAGTGTGCTTTAGTAGAAAGAGGCATGAAGGCCTCTTTTTTGTAACTATTCAGCCACCAAGGCACAAAGACCCAAAGAGAAGATGGATATAAATTGAATAACGGAGTTTTCTCATTAATTTCAATGTGCCATGCATTAAAAAGGCTATTATAAAGAATTAATCCTATAATCTTGGTGCCTTTGTGCCTTTGTGGCAAGATACCTGAGTAGTTACAAAGCAAAAAGATGATTCCCTGTTTAC
>MNZP01000138.1:0-2523 GCA_001873675.1 Syntrophaceae bacterium CG2_30_49_12
ATACTGATGATATACCAGCATTTTCCACGAGCTCGCTATACACATAAAGAATATCTGCCACAGGGGAGGTCAATTAAGCTGAAAGAAGTTACAGGAAATTTACCAATATGGATAACAGATAACGAGATTATATTTTTTATATTAACGAAAAATGATGAACTAAAAAGTCAGCTTGCAAGAGTAATTAATAGGTACAAGGAAAATTACCCAAAACGAATTAAGCGCTCTCCACTCTTTATTATCACTGCCGGGTTAGTGGGCACAGGCAAGACTACCGTAGCCCAAGCCCTGGCAGAGAGACTCGGTTTTGCCACTATTTCCTCTGATGTCACCAGGAAGAGGTTAGCCGGTATTCCACCTACGGAACATCGTTTTGAAGGATTCCACTCTGGTATCTATTCTAGTGATCTCTCCGCCAAAACATATAAGAAAATGCTTGATGAGGCAAGCGAGTTTCTCTCTCAAGGGCAATCGGTGATACTGGATGCTTCCTTTGGCAGGAAAGAAGACAGGTTACAAGCATTGAAATTAGCGGAGGCATTAGGGGCCAATTTCATAGTACTAGAATGCGTTCTCGATGAAGAGACCATAAAAAAGAGGCTGGAGCAAAGACTTGCCAGAGAAACAACGTCAGATGGTCGCTGGGAAATCTACGAGATACAAAAACAAATTTTTGAGTCCATAACTGAACTTCTTCCCCGGCAACATTTTATCCTTGATACCTCTCAGCCGATAGACAAGATTGTGGAAATAGTCTGGAGCAAGTTATGAACATGAAGAATTGCGATATCAAAGACCATTCCCTAGCTGAGGAAGGCAAACTTCGTATTGAATGGGCGGGCAAGGAAATGCCTGTAATTAAGCTGATAGGACGAAGATTTGCCCGGGAAAAGCCTCTTAAGGGAATGCGCATTTCTGCTTGTCTTCACATCACTACCGAAACAGCTAATTTAGCTTTAATTCTAAAGGAAGGTGGGGCTGATATGATTCTATGTGCCTCTAATCCCCTGAGTACCCAGGACGATGTGGCTGCCGCCCTGGTTGACTATGAAATTCCTGTCAATGCCATAAAGGGAGAGGATGATGAAACCTACTACCAACACATCGTCACCGCTATAGAACATAAACCACAACTTACCATGGATGATGGCGCTGACCTGGTTTCTACCATTCACAAAAAGTATACCGAAATTGCTCACAGCATTACTGGTGGCACTGAGGAAACCACTACAGGAGTTATCAGGCTGAGGAATATGGCTAGAGCAGGGAAACTAAGCTATCCTATCATTGCTGTGAACGATGCTCACACCAAGCGTTTTTTCGACAATCGTTATGGCACAGGGCAAAGCACTATTGATGGAATCACCAGGGCTACCAACATACTCTGGGCAGGAAAGGCGGTAGTGGTTTGCGGTTATGGTTGGTGTGGCAGAGGTATAGCCCGGCGGGCTCAAGGCATGGGTGCACAGATTATTGTTACTGAAGTTGACCCTATCCCGGCCTTAGAGGCAGTTATGGATGGTTATCGCGTTATGCCCTTGATTGACGCGTCCAGGGTGGGTGACATCTTCATCACCACCACGGGAGATATACATGTCATCTCATCAGCGCATATTCGTGAGATGAAAGACGGGGCCATTCTGGCTAACAGCGGCCATTTCAATGTGGAGATAGATATTCCTGCTTTAGAAAGTCTGGCGAAATCGAAAAGAAGAATACGTCCTTTTGTCGATGAATATACTCTGAATGATGGGCGCTGTGTCCACCTATTAGGCGAAGGTAGGCTCATCAATCTTGCTGCCGCTGAGGGACATCCCGCCAGTGTCATGGACATGAGCTTTGCCAATCAAGCTCTATGTCTGGAATATCTTGCCCAGACAAAGGAGAGACTTGAGCCAAAAGTTTATCCTGTGCCTGAGGAAATTGATAAAGAAGTAGGACGACTAAAACTCGCCTCAATGAATATTGCCATTGATTCCCTGACTCAGGAGCAAAAAAACTACTTACAAAGCTGGGAATCGGGCACGTAGGAAGGAGCAAGAAATGCCTAACAGCTTTAATCAGTTAGCCTCATATTTAGCTACCTCGGAGTCTGTTACCGAAGGGCATCCGGACAAGTTATGTGACCAAATTTCCGATGCTATTCTTGACGCCATGTTGGAAAAGGACCCCTTTGCCCGTGTTGCCTGCGAAGTCTCTGCCACCATGGGAATGGTAATAGTCATGGGTGAGATTACCTGCAATTGTTATGTTGATATTCCCCATATTGTGCGCCAGGTAATCAAAGATGCCGGATACACCAAACCTGAGTATGGCTTTGATTACCGGACCTGTGGGGTTATTGTCTCCGTTAAGGAACAGTCGCAGGATATCGCTGCCGGAGTTGCCCAATCCTTAGAGGCAAGAGCAGGCAAGGCAAACGAACTGGACAAGACCGGCGCTGGCGACCAGGGAATGATGGTTGGCTTTGCCTGTAAAGAGACACCTGAACTTATGCCTTTACCTATTTCGTTGGCACACAAA
>MNZP01000138.1:2557-3805 GCA_001873675.1 Syntrophaceae bacterium CG2_30_49_12
GGACTATACCTTATCTCCGCCCCGATGGCAAATCTCAGGTGACCATTGAATATAGGCACGGCGTGCCAAAGAGGGTAGTTTGCATCGTTCTTGGTGCCCACCATGACCCTGGGGTGGAACGCAATATCATTGAGCGCGACCTTGCACAAGAAGTGATCAAGAAAATTCTACCTGCAGACCTCATAGATAACGAGACCAAATTTTACATTAATACCGCAGGACAATTTGTTATTGGCGGCCCAGTGAGCGATACTGGCTGCACCGGGCGAAAAATTATCGCTGATACCTACGGTAGTGCCTGCCGGCATGGGGGTGGTTGCTTTTCCGGTAAAGATTCCACCAAGGTGGACCGTTCTGCTGCCTATATGGCAAGGTATGCAGCCAAGAATATAGTGGCAACAGGGCTGGCTGATTACCTGGAACTCCAGGTTGCCTATACTATTGGCAAGGCATATCCCCTATCATTGTCTGTGGAAACATTCGGTACGGGGAAGGTCTCCGATGAGAGTATACTTGAGCTTGTAAATAAACACTTTGACTTTCGTCCTGAAGCTATAATAAGAACCCTGAACCTACGCCGCCCAATTTATCGCCAAACCGCAGTTTATGGTCACTTCGGTAGAGACGACCTTGACCTTCCCTGGGAGAAAATCGACAAAACCGAAATCTTGAGGGCCGAGGCTGGGGTGTAAAGGTATGGGAATCGAGAAAACACACTCCTATTAAGAATCCTTGTAGTACCAATATCCTAACTAAACAATTCGTCAGGATGTGTAATTACGGTTCTGACCCTTTCATACTCCTGAAAACTGGCCGCCTCCCGACTCTGGCATTGGTGAACTCTTGGGGATTACCTTTCGCCTTGTGCGTGCAAAGACACACGGCCTTCCATCATATGGGGGATCGCCAAGCACGTAGGTGTGGCAGTTTTTGTCGTGGTTCTTCTCAGAGCAGCTGTAAATTAAGTATTAGCAGTGGCGGCATTGCCTAAGAAACTCAGTTTAGGCATCTACAGGAGGTGCGTCAGATTGCTTACAGTGTACATCAAGCGGGTAATGCCAGAATCTGCAATATTACCGCCAGAAGTCTTGCACCGCCTGCGAGATCCTGTACCAATAATAGTCGTTATTTAAGCAGTTTCTCCTTTCGTCCTCTGATAATATTTCCTTTTTGCCCCAATCGCAATAAGGTCTCAGTCGCTGAATAGGATGAGGACACACCCATAATTGGTTGAAAAAACGCCAACAT
>MNZP01000137.1:0-2343 GCA_001873675.1 Syntrophaceae bacterium CG2_30_49_12
ATTATATTACATTTGGGAAGGGGATAAAAGGGGAAAGTAGGCAAGGTTGAAATTTCAGCATAAGGCCGCTGAAATTTCAGGCGGGGGACGCAATAACGTCCAAATGGCGAGAAAAACTGCCGCGCTTGGCGCATTCCGGCGTTTCCCGCAAACCAAAGACCGACATTATGGGAAATATCTACCGCCCTACTGCCGCCGGGTTGGGGAATGCAGTCAAATATCCTGCGCGAAAGATTTAAATACTGATTGGGAACAGGATTATGCGGCGAATGGACGGACCTCTCTTGTCATTTCATGTTATGCCGTGCTCTTCCTTGAATGCTTCAGCGTCTATATGTCGGCTGAACCACTTTGACGGCCTGCCAAGCAAGAATGCAAATTCTTCAAGATCAAAAATCCCGTAATGTTCTTCAGTGAAAACCACAATCTTGTCGCGCGTTTGCCGGGCTGTTTCACGGCGGAACCGGCGGATTCCGGACTCGGCGAGATTCTGGCCCTGTTCGGTCCTATAGGCATTGGTCAGATTGTACATGCACAGGGTCAGGATAGCATGCGCCGTTACCGCATTCTCTGTTTTTTTGGGGATTTTGCTTATCAGCCGGCCCTGCTTAAGTTCCCGGTTGGTCTGATTTTCAATCAGGCTCCTCAAATCATATTTATCCAGGATGTTCAGCGGCCTGGATACCGCCAGGCTGGTCAGGAAAACCGGCTCATGCCCCGGCTCATACGCTTCCTTTTTCCAGCGCGTCACCATCACCGTATTAGCCGCATTGGCCTTAAAGTCCATGCCGTTACGGTATTTTTTCTGATGTTCTTCGTCGCCATATTGGTCGTAGCTGACCAAGCCGGCAATCCCTACAACTTTTAAATCTTCCCTTTGCTCCCGAAAGATTTTTTTTGCGTCCACCGTGTTTCTTAAGCCGCGCGCATCCTTTGTTATGTGCATATCCGCGCGTAATGGGATAATCCAGTCAATGCCATAGTTATGCTTCAAAACCCACAGGGTCAGACCGTCCAGATATCCCCGGTCAATCAACAGCAGCTTTATTTTCCCCTCGCCAATGTTTTTCGCCGCCTGCCTGACCAGCGCCAGTGTCCAGTCTTTTTCCGATTCCTGTATCGGGCGCACCTTGGCGGCGACAATAATACGCGAATCAAGACTGCGCAGCAGCATCAGCTTGAATCCGAATGTCGTTTCCGAAATCGTCACCGTTCTCTTCTCTTTGCGGCTCCATTTCTCCTTATCCACCGTCCTGCGCCCAGCCCCCTTGCATTTCTCGGTCGTTGGCAAATCGGTCGCATCCATCAGGAAAGTCGTGTCCCTGATAAATCCCAGCTTCGCCAGCAGCTTTACGCCGCCGTTCAATATTCCCTCCAGTTCCTCCGGCGAAAACTTATCCAATGCGTCGGCCAGCGTATTCTTGTTCATCGGACGGGTGTTTTTGCCCTTGCCGCGCCTGCAATGCCCGTTCTCCACCTGTTCGGCCGTATAGCCCAGCATCATCAACAGCCCGACGTCGTTGAAAAGCAGGCCGGGTACCTGGTTCATCGATTCAATCCCCAGCAGGATTTTTACCTGATAGGTCAAAAGCAGCTTGGCAATCGTAATCATCCGGCGCACATAGCCAACACCTGCCACGTCCAGGCATTCCAAAAAGCCTATCGTCTTCATGAAAACGACAAACCTGTCCAGAAATCCCCACCCGCCGCCCGGACCGATTTTCTGATAGTCGCCTTTCCAAATCCGCTGGGCCACCTCCTTTTGATTGCGCGTCAGGTGTCTCCAGGCCAGATAATCACGATTACAGCGCGCGGCCCGGCGCAGCCCGCGCTTGCCGGCGCGCCGAAGCGCCCCCTGCTTTTTAACGGTCTTTTTTCTTTGGCTCATAGGGCATATGTTTGCGGTTTCGCTCCACTTGCCGCCACAAATTTTCCAGCTGCTTGTTTAAAGCCCGCCATTGTTGGTGGGCTTTGCGGAAGCGCCGGGCGGCCTCCACGCCCGCCCTCACCTCTTCCTCCCAAGCCTTGGGCAGGTGGATCATCCTTGTCCTGCCCTTGCGCAAAAGGGAAAGATGCAGATACGGGCCGTGCCGCCATCGTTTGGAGGTTCTGCAGCGGCAGGCGGCTTTCCCGCATACCGTGCGCGCTACCACCAAACAGCCTTCCACCAGCGCCCCGGAGTCCATTAGCGCGGACTCCAGGGTTTGACGCGCGGCCTGGACCGCCCGCACCTGTTGCCGATATCGGCTCAATGCATGCTTTTGTCTGATTTGTATCATATATATATATCCATATCAGATTATGACATAAAAACAGACAGGCTGTCAAGTATCTGACAAAAAC
>MNZP01000137.1:2436-3777 GCA_001873675.1 Syntrophaceae bacterium CG2_30_49_12
TATACCGCCAGCCGCTAACCCTGTGCCAACGCTCTTCCGCAAAGAGTAGCGCCGATGCCGCCCACCGTTGCGTCTGCGCGCCGTCGCGCCACCGTTTCACTCTGCTGGTCCTGTAGCCTACCGAAGAAAACGCCGACTCTATGCAGTTGGTCGTCCTTAAACTCTCCCGCAGCTTTTCGCTTACGCCCAGCCGGTGCAGCGTGAGCGTTTCCTCCAGCCCTTCCTCAAGACTCCGCGCCGCCGACGGATTTATATGCTCCAGTTCGCGCACGCAGGAATAAAGCGCGTTTTTCGCGTCAGCATAGCCGGTCATTGCATACGCCGCATTCAGCTTGCGGCGAAACTCCGGCTGAAGGCTGTCCGGTAAATGCTCTGTGACATTGCGCTTCTTATGTTCCTGGCAGCGCTGAGTGAGCGCGAGCCCGCCGAACACTTTCCCTATCGCTTTTTTTAGCGCCTTCGCTCCGTCGATGATGAACAGATACCGCTTTTGCGGATCCAGCCCGCGTTTAATAAGGTCGTTTAACAGGCCTTCGCAAACGGCTGCGTTCTCAGTGGCGCCCTGCCATAAGCCAAGCGTATGCTTTGTCCCGTGTCGGTCAACGCCTATCGCCACCACCAACAGAATATCTCCGAAGCCCTTGCCATCTATAAAGATGGCCACAGGGTCTATCGCGTCTATCCGCCGCTCCATAAGTTCTTGAAGATGTTTCTCAGCAGCGACTATAAAATTACGGCTTACCGCCGATTTGCTGATGCCGTAACCACGCATAAACCCCGTAACGCCGGCCTTATAATCTCTGGTGGATACGCCGCGGATCATGTCGCCAAAGGCCCGGCGGGGCAACTCGCCTTTACCCTGGAACGCTTTATATGTTTCTAGCGGCACTTCACGCCCTTTGCGGTTTCTGCTGCGCAAGCTTTCCACTGCGACCTTGCGCCCGTTAAGGCAGATGTAGCCTGGCTGGCCACCGTGCCGGTAGCCGCGCCCGGCTTCAAGCAAGCGTTGCCGCTCGCCGTCCATCAACAAACTAACGACGGACAACCCAGCTTCCTCCGCGATGTGCTCCAACCCGGCGGACGCGTCGCGCATTATATCTTCAACAGATATATTTACTGGTATGTTTCTAACTGCGCCGGAATATTTGCCTCCGGCATTGAACTTTTTGTACTGTTTCATTGGCGGTGCCTCCCTATATAACATATAGCTCTAACCTTGATAATATCAAGGTCGGAGGCCCCGCGTCAAATTCTTTCAACTATTTTTGGGCCATTCTCCTTAAAGAAATTTCCGTAACAACGGAAATTAAACAAAAAGATATTGATGATTTTTTGAAAGCA
>MNZP01000094.1 GCA_001873675.1 Syntrophaceae bacterium CG2_30_49_12
AAAAAGATTATCGGAGATCTGGCTAACACAGAGCGCGTGCTGGTGGGACTCGACATTCGTTCTGTTTCGGGATGATAAAATCAATTTTGGAGTAACCGCGATGGAGAGGAAAAGAGAGAAAACGAGCACTGAGGAATTCGAAAAAGCGGCAGCGAAGCGAGACCGGGCAAAGTACGTTCTGCGGCTGTATGTTACAGGGATGACCCCAAAGTCAACCCATGCCATCGCCAATGTAAAGAAACTCTGTGAAACATACCTGGCGGGCCGCTATGAACTTGAAGTGGTAGACATCTACCAGCAGCCCAAGCCGGCCAAGGGAGAGCAGATTATTGCCACACCAACGCTCGTCAAGAAACTCCCCCTGCCGCTCCGGAAGCTCATCGGCGACATGTCGGATACGGACAGGTTTCTTGTAGGCATCGATCTGAAACCCAAGAATTCAAGAGTACGAATCAATGAACAAATCGTATAGAACTCGCCGGCAACTTTTGGATGCGTTGCAGGAACTCACGCCGCGGATGATAGAAGCTGAGGAAAGTCTGCGCGCTATCCGAGGCGGTGAGGTGGATGGTCTGGTTGTCGAAACGGCGGAAGGAGATCGGGTCTTTACCTTATCGGGCGCCGATCATCCTTACAGGATCATGGTCGAAACCATGAACGAAGGGGCCGTCACGGGATAAGGTGTTTCTTTTTCTTAAAGGCTTTTTCCTTCCGCGGGAAGCCATGGCCCGGCTATATCCACCCCCTGCCGACTCCATACGAATCTATTTCTACTACGTCGTGCGCTTGAGAGACCTTCTGCGATTGTATGGTCGCGACGTTTGGCGGTGGCTCAGACGTGATGAGCAAATGCAGGCTTTCGCCAAAGAGGGAAAGGATCTCACCACCCTCAAAAATTGGCTGATGTCGTCCTGACCTGTTTCCGGCCCAACACTGTCTAACTCTCCTCCTCAACGTATCCCTCAATATTTTGAGGTTCCACCAAATATTGAGGTCAAATGAATCATTTCATACTTTTCTGCTGTTCTCTCCTATTAATCTAATCGCCTGTTATTAAAGGATGAATCCAAACTTCTGCTTTTTCTTCGGTTATTGGCAGGCTATTTGCTATTACTGTTTTTATGATCCTTTTAATCATACGAATGAAGGTCCCTTCTGAGAAGCGCATGGAGCTGTCACAGACGATTGCTTCACTGATCGGCTTCATAAGGACGGAGAAGGGATGCCGGCGCCGCGACTTCTGCCAGAGTATCGAGGATGAAGATCGCCTCTTTCTTCTTGAGGAATGGGATACCCAGGAGAACCTTATGACCCACCTGAAGTCGGAGCATTTTAGGGTGCTCCGGGGGGCGATGAACCTTCTCAAAGAGCCTTATGAAATGATGTTCCACACCGCTTTCCACCCGGCGGGGATGGAGGAGATTTAATGGATAAAGGAGGCACAAAATGAAAAAGTTACTTTTGAGAACAATTATTTTAGCATTGGCAATTGTTGTTCCTGTTCCAACGATGGCAGGGGTAGATGTACACGTTAGTATTCCTCTGCCGCCACTCATCGTATTTGCCGCACCTCCAGTGGTGGTAGTGCTACCTGAGACTTATGTCTATGCTGTCCCTGACGTAGATGTGGACATCTTTTTCTACAATGGCTGGTGGTGGCGTCCGTGGGAAGGGCGATGGTATCGGTCGCGGAACTATAATTCAGGTTGGGGCTACTATCGAAGCGTTCCATCTTTTTATAGAGGGATACCATCAGGTTGGAGGAATGACTATAGGGAGCATCGTTGGAAAGGGCATCAATGGAACTACCAACGAATACCCCACCAAAAAGTCCAACGGAACTGGCGCAACTGGGAAAAGAGCAGACATTGGGAGAAGCAGAATACTTGGGGTGTCCAGGGTTTGAAGCCCCGAACGCGATCACAACAGCCGTCTCAAGCGGTCCAACCACAATCTCAGGCAAAACCGCAATTTCGAGAGGCAGCCAAACCACAACAATCGCGACCACAACACAGGGAGGCACCACAACAATCTCAGCCTCGACATGGAAAACCTGAAAGAGGGGAGGGGGAAAAACAGGATAGAAAGTAGGATGACAAAAAGTTTATCCCACTATGATGAAAAGGCTGCCATCTATAAAATCTGGCGGGTAGAGCAAGAAAACTATTTGACGTTACAATAACCTGGTCGACAGAAGTTTCCCAAAAGAAGGAGGAGGACTAAATGAGACACATATCCAAGATCGGAATTATGTTGTTCGCCGTGGCCGTCGTGGCCACCGCAATCGTCGCGGGATGCGCAAGCGCCCCGCTTCGCACAGAGGCGTCTACGTCGGGGATCCGCGCCGCCGAAGAGGCAGGGGCGGCCAAAGTACCGCAAGCCTCGCTCCATTTGCAAATAGCCAAGGAGGAATTAGAACTCGCTAGGGGGCTGGCCGCTAGAGGCGAGAAGGAGAAGGCCGCTTCGATGCTGTTGCGGGCCGAAGCCGACGCCGAGCTGGCTGTCGTGCTGTCCCACGGGGATGCCGAGAAGTCGGAGGCCATGGCAGCAGTGGAGCGTGTGCGCCAACTCCGGCAAGACAACCAATAACCCAACCATGACCCCAAAGGAGGCTTTAATGAAAACACTGCAATTTATGATCATAGTCACGTTTGTCGCGCTCTTCGCCGGATGCGCAACCGTGGCGCCAAATGAACTCGTTAACGCTCGTTCGGCCTACCAGAATGCGAGCGCGGGACCGGCGGAGCAACTCGCGCCGGCGGAATTACACAAGGCGCATGAGGCGCTCGTCCTGGCGGAACAGTCATTCCTGAAGGAACCCGATTCGCAAAAAACGAAAGACCTCGCTTACGTCGCCCAGCGCAAGTCGGAACAGGCGGGAGCGCTCGGCGCCATGGCCGCTGTCAAGGCAAGCAAGGACAAAGCGGACGCCGATTTCCAGAAGCAGCAAGCAGAGATACTGCAGGCGAAGCAGGACTTGAGAGACTCTGAGAAGCGGACGGCTGACGCGCTGGCTGAACTCGCCAAGATCGCCACGGTCAAGGAAGAGGAACGCGGACTGGTCGTCACGCTCACAGGGAGCATCCTCTTTCGATCCGCCAAGTCGACCTTGTTGTCCTCCGCGCAGGTAAAGCTTGACCAGGTGGTCAATGCGTTGCTCGCGGTCCGCGCGCGCAACCTCATCGTGGAGGGGCACACCGATTCCCGGGGCTCCGAGTTATACAACCAAGGTCTCTCGCAACGTCGGGCCGACGCGGTCCGCGATTACCTCGTGCAGAGAGGATACCCAGCCGACCGCATCCAGGCGCGTGGAAAGGGCGAGGGTAACCCGATCGCCAACAACGCTTCACCCGAGGGGCGCGCCAACAACCGCCGCGTCGAGATTGTCATCGAACGTGAATTGCAGAAACCCAACCCGTAGGTTGGGAAGAGAATCACATGAATCAGGATCAATGTATGGCAAGGCCAGCAACGCAGCCGAATTAAACCTGGCCGCCAAGCTCGCCAATGACGTAAACGGTGTGAAGAGTGTAAAGAACCGGATGACCATTGAGTAGTCCGAGTCCAAGACCAAAGAGACCGTATGATCACTGCCGGCTGGTATGGTGATGCAATAGCCGGCAGT
>MNZP01000205.1 GCA_001873675.1 Syntrophaceae bacterium CG2_30_49_12
GACCCCCTCCTTTATCAAGACGCTCTTTCAGCCTTGCATGGGCGATATCTCTTGCGACAACGATTCGCCCGGTGAGCAGCAATCTCTTTGCCACAGGATATTTCGTCAAGACAGCCCTGATTTCATCCATAGGCTTGTTAAGATCGACACGAACGGCATCGCCTGTCATTGTCATATCTGATTCGGGTAAATATTTGGCAGGATCTGTCTCTAACCTCTCCAGAAAAATTCCGTCACCGGTGATTTTTGCTTTAATATTTCTGTCAGCGCTGCAGTTTACACCTATTCCAATAGGGCACGATGCGCCATGCCTGGGAAGACGAATTACTCTTACGTCGTGGCAGAAATATTTCCCGCCGAATTGCGCCCCGAAACCGAGCCCTCGTGATATGTTAAGAAGTTTATCCTCAAGGTCAAGGTCTCTGAATGCCTGCCCCGATTCGTTCCCTCCGTGCGGGAGATTGTCGAGATATCCTGCGGAAGCGAGTTTTACAGCTTTAAGATTAACATCGGCAGATGTTCCTCCGACAACAAAGGCGAGATGATATGGGGGACATGGGGAGGTGCCAAGCAATTTCATCTTATCGGTCATAAAGCTTATGAGTTTGTCCGGGTTTAGAATAGCTTTCGTTTCCTGATAAAGATGAGTCTTATTAGCTGATCCCCCTCCTTTTGCAATGAAGAGAAAATTATATGAATCTCCTTCTCCTGCATAAATTTCTATCTGCGCGGGTAGATTACTGCCTGTGTTTTTTTCATCGAACATAGTGACAGGCGCATTCTGGGAGTAACGGAGGTTGTTCTTTACATATGCGTTGAAAATCCCTCTTGAGATCGCTTCTTCATCCGAAAAACCTGTCCATACCTGCTGCCCCTTTTTCCCGATTACAATAGCGGTGCCTGTGTCCTGGCAAAGAGGGAACACCCCTTCCGCGGAAACAACTGCATTTTTCAGCATCTCTGCAACCACGAATCTGTCATTGTCGGAACTTTCAGGATCGTCAATAATCTTTGCCAGGAGTTTCAGGTGGGATGGTCTCAACAGATGAGATATATCCTTGAAAGCCTGTTCCGCGAGCAAGGAGAGTCCTTCAGGAAAAATTTTTAATATTCGATTCCCTTCGAAGGTTGTTAATGAAACATGCTCTTTGGTCAAGAGTCTGTATTCGGTATCGTCATTACCGAGAGGAAACATGGCCTGGTATATAAAGTCTGCCAACTTAAGACCTCCTTCTAAGCTGAACGCTTATACCATTTCGCTTTCTTTGGCTAACTTTGTTGGCTTCGTCGTCGGCGTCCTCGACGTATTAGTAATACGCCTGCGGCGACTCCTCCTTGCCGCCGCGTTATCCTTTGAAAGCGAAATGGTATTACCTTTTCTTTACCTCTCCCATAATTCTTGCCATCACTTCCCCCGCGGAATCGCCGATGATAATATCAGCGACACTGTCATAGGGTGTGGGGGCATTATTGATAATCACCAGTTTAGCCCCGGCCCTCTTAGCATACAGCGGCATATAGGCCGCGGGGTAGACAACGAGGGACTACCCGACAACAATGAAAAGGTCACACTTGCGGGAGTGGGTGGTTGCATTTACCAGCGTCTTTTCAGGCAGGGCCTCGCCGAAGAAAACCGCATCGGGCTTCAAAATACCCTGACAATGCTCACACGCAGAAACATCAATTTTTGAAAGTAACTTCTCTTTGATCTCTTCGATGGGATAGCGTTCGCCGCAACCGAGACACTTCGCCCGCCTCATATTGCCGTGCAATTCGTACACCATCTCCGGACTATTCCCTGCCTTCTGATGGAGGTTATCCACATTCTGCGTAATGACGCAGCTCAACTTTCCCATCTTTTCCAGCTCGGCGATAGCGTAGTGCGCTTTATTCGGCTCGGCATCGGCAAACAGACCACCTTCAAGGAGGAGGCTCCACATCCTTCTCCTTATCTCTGCGCTCCGTAAAAAACTATCAATGGTAAAATCATCGGGGTCCATCTTGGTCCATAAACCATCAGGGCCACGAAAATCAGGAATACCGGATTCCGTGCTCACACCAGCCCCCGTAAACACCACCACCTTCCCGGCGGAGACGATCATATCTGCTACCATCCTGATTTTTCTATCCAGAAGCCCATTGCCCATGCCATAACCCCTTGATAAATTCGACTTATGACTTATGACTTACGACTTACGACTGATATTTTGGTCCGGTGGCCATAGCGCCTTGGCGTATTCTTCCATCATCTCCGTCAGCCTCCCGGCCTCCCTCTGCCGGATCAGGTCTCTCAATTCAGACAGCGTTTTCTCATACAAATCGAGGATCCTGCCGATGTTCGGATTCATGGTGACAATCTCGGCATACAGTCCCGGATTATGAGCAAAGACCTTTTCCAGGATTCCGATCTTCGTCTGAAAGACAGGGGTGGCAAACCGGCTCACCTCCGACAGGCTTACCCCCGTTTTGCCAAGTACTGCACCCATCGTGATCGTGTTGAGATGGTTGAGTCCCTGAACAATGCTCATCATCGCATCGTGTTTAGCCGGTGTGGTTTCCACAACGAGGGCGCCGTTTTTCTCGAGGATTGCCCTCAGCCAGGCAAGCCATCTTTCCGTCCTTTCCGGGCAGAGGACCACACGGTGTCCCGCTATGGAATCCACGTGAGGCCCGAAGAGGGGATGACACCCGATGACCTCCGAAGCGGAAAACTTAGCCATCGCCCTGACCGGCTCCTCCTTCAGGGAGGTCAGGTCCATCAACAGGGATTCCTCTTTCATGCACGGTCCGACCTTTTCAATAACTTCCCCGGTGACCCCGATCGGGACACTCACGATGACCACCTGGCAAATATCCGCCATTTTTCTGACATCCATCCCCGTACTTCTCCCGGAGACATGGACGGTATATCCCTCTCTAACAAAGAAACCGGCAAACCACCTCCCTATCCCCCCGGTACCGCCAATGATGCCTATCTGAATGTCTTTCATCCTGTAATGGCTTTCTGTCTCAATAAATGATCCGTCAGGACGATACTGACCATGGCTTCACAGACAGGAATGATCCTCGGTATCACCGAGACATCGTGCCTTCCCTTGACCGACAACTCCACCGGCTTCCCGTGTACATCTATGGTCTGCTGGACCTTTTCGATGGAGGATATCGGCTTACAGGCCACCCGGATGACGATCTCGTCACCGTTGGTGATCCCCGCCAGTATCCCGCCGGCATTATTGGAAAGGAATCCCTCCAGCGTCATGGGATCATTGGCCTGTGAGCCGGTCATGCCCGCAACGGCAAAGCCGGCCCCTATCTCCACGCCCTTCACCGTACCGATACTCATCAGGGCGCCGGCAAGATCGGCATCTATCTTGTCAAAGACCGGTTCCCCCAGCCCCGGGGGGCATCCCCTGACGATGATCTCCACGATACCACCCAGAGAATCACCGTTGCGCCTGGCTTCCTCTAATCTTGACTCCATTTTTTTGCAGGCATCGGGATCAGGACAAACCAACCCGTTCTCATCCATATCCTTCAGGAAAATTATCCCGGCGGTAGAAAATGACGGGGATACCGCAATGCCGCCCAGCGCCTTTGTATAGGCCATGACCTCAATTCCTTCCCGTAAAAGCACCTTTCTGGCAACTGCCCCGGCCGCCACACGGGCCGCCGTTTCCCGACCGGAGGCACGACCGCCTCCCCTGTAGTCACGGATACCGTACTTCTTAAAATAGGTAAAATCGCCCTGGCCGGGTCTGAAGATGTCCTTGAGACTTTCATAGGCCCCACTATCGGCATCCCTGTTGTAAATGATCAGAGAAATGGGGGTCCCCATCGTCTTCCCCTCAAAGGTACCGGAGAGTATCTCGACAAGGTCTCCCTCTCGTCTGGCCGAGGCGGACGTCATCCGTCCCGGTCTTCTCCTCTCTAAGTCTTTCTGTATCTCCCCTTCCGAAAGCTCAATACCTGGGGGACAACCCTCCACCACGGCGCCGATAGCCCTGCCGTGTGATTCTCCCCAGGTAGTTACCTTAAAGAGGACTCCAATGGTGCTTCCCGACACTGCAACCCCTCCATTTTATCTGCTGCCCCCTAGCCTTCCCTCTTCTACCTGCACTTTTCAAGAAACCGACATATCTCTCCAACGATCTCGTCAATTCCCTTACCCGCGGTATCAACCGAAAAATCCGCTAAACGGCGATACACCGGTGTCCGCTCTTCAAGTACCTTTACCGTCTCCTGAAGGAAATCATCATGGGAAAGAGGAGGTCTCCGCTTTACACTGTCCGCATCTGTCTTTATTCTTTCGATAATCGTATCCGCATCGGCGGTAAGCCAGATCAAGACCCCGTTTTTCTTCAGGACATCTACGTTTTCCTGATCCATAACCGCCCCGCCACCGGTGGCAATGACACTCTCCATCGTGGTCGCCAGACTTTTAATAACTTCTCTCTCCTTTTCGCGGAAAACCCCCCAGCCCCTTTCACCAACCATCTCTTGAATTGTTTTCCCGGCGAGTTCCTCAATGAGCGTATCGCTATCGTAAAAGGGAAGATGTAATACCCGGGAAAGCTTTTCCCCTACAGAAGATTTTCCGGTACCGCGGTACCCCATCAGGATAACATTCATCTTTCGCAACTTCTCAGGTTGTCAGGTTCACGGTTCACGGTTAGTTGGCTTTCGTTCTTCATATTTCGTCTCGGAATCGAATCCCTCTGGTAACTACTCAGGTTGTCAGGTTCACGGTTGATTGCAAGTCTTGGCTTCTTTGTTAAACGGTACCCCCGTATTCAATACGGGGCAATTCACGTGCCAGTTGCCAGGCCTCAATATCTTCAAACCGTTCAATCTTCATCGCTCTCTAACCTTGAACCGTGAACCCCTGAACTTTGAACCTGAGTAGTTACTTTTCCTGTAACTATTCAGCCACCAAGGCACAAAGACCCAAAGAGAAGATGGATATAAATTGAATAACGGAGTTTTCTCATTAATTTCAATGTGCCATGCATTAAAAAGGCTATTATAAAGAATTAATCCTATAATCTTGGTGCCTTTGTGCCTTTGTGGCAAGATACCTGAGTAGTTACCTTTTC
>MNZP01000197.1 GCA_001873675.1 Syntrophaceae bacterium CG2_30_49_12
CAATAGATTTCTCCCTTTTGCCTTGCATGGGCGATATCTCTTGCGACAACGATTCGCCCGGTGAGCAGCAATCTCTTTGCCACAGGATATTTCGTCAAGACAGCCCTGATTTCATCCATAGGCTTGTTAAGATCGACACGAACGGCATCGCCTGTCATTGTCATATCTGATTCGGGTAAATATTTGGCAGGATCTGTCCTTTTGCCCTCCTATACATCTCCGGTAACGAGACGTGTCGTGAGTTGAATAGGGTTCGTCAAACAATACACGCCAGGGCACCTATCCCTTGCCAATGCCTCGATCTCTTCAAGCCTTTCCCGGGGTGCATCAGACGCCAAGGTTATCGTCACTTCGACCCCCTCCACGATGGGATTGGATGAGAGACCAAGGGTGCGCGTCAAGTCCACCTTGTTTTCCACCGCAATCTTCAATCCCCGAAGAGGTATGCCTTCCATAGTCGCCAAGGATGCGATTGTCCCTGCATAACATGCGGCTAGGCCATACAGGCAATACTGGATGGGATCCGGTGCCAGCCCCCTCCCTCCCATAAAGGGTGCGAAGTCGGATTTCACAACCTGCTCTCCCTCCTTAAATGTCAGGGTGGCCTTGAACTGGGGTTCCCCCTCTTCAAAGACCCACTCACCTTCCACGCGTTTTGATTTCTTGGCAATCTGGGGATCGTTCTTTGCTTCTTCCATGAACTTTTCTGCAGCATCTGTATTGATATTATTGAGTCCCATAATTGTCCCTCCTTCGTTTACGTTTTTACAGGCTGTTGCCCGAAGGAAAATCCCTTTGGGCGGTCATCAAAACCTGAACTCCGTCCTCAAGGCGCAAGGTCTGTACGACCATCAAGGCTCACTTCCTTAAAAGACGACCAAAGATTCCCGTTTTTTGTGGCTCCGGTGGTGGAAGTCCAAGATGGTTGCAAATGACCGTCTCGAGCTTCTCTTCTGGGATGTCAGATCTCTCCACCACGGTCTCCTCGCCCACGATAATAGCCGGGGCGACGGGCAAACCGAGTTTCGAGTACTCCTCGCTGCCGTACTCTTCTCTTGGCTTGGATATTGACTCAATTTCAATATCGTACTTTCTGCCCAGACTAGGCATCATCTCTTTAAAATGCCTTCATGTCTTTCCATTGGGCTCATTGAAAAAAATCTGATCTTCAGCATATCTCCCTCCGCTGACAATTGGCGATTGATAAGAACCTTAAACCTTATAAATTGCTGCCGTTCACTGCTGAGGCAGAGAGCATATTGAGATGGCATTGATTACATTTTCATGAGTTGAAATCTTTTCTTTAGATACCAGCGGTTCAGCCAATTCCTCCAGCTATCATGGTATTCCTCAATATGTTTCATAGATGAATTGCCAAAGATGAGATCGAGAATGTGCAGGGATGGACCATAGATCGAGAACCGCTCTCGGCAGTGAGCACAATAGGAGATTATTAGACCCTTTGACTGGGCTATCCGGGCTTTTGTGTGCCTGTCTGCTAGAGCAGTGTTGCCCAGTGGCGAGCATCCACCTGCACCACAGCATTGAGTCACCTCATTCTTAAATTTCATCTCTTCGGTCTTAAAATTCATCTGAGAGGTAAGGGTTCTTACCGCATTTCGAATTTCGGGCCTGTATCTCGCTGGGCAAGAGTCGTGGATGGTGATCTCCTGCCCATCTCCCGAAATGGACTCCGGCAAACCCATTTCAGTCATAATTTCATAAATAGTTCGGACCTTGATATCGCTATCTTCTCTGAATATCTTATGGCAGTTGATGCAGGCAACCACCACTTCTTCGATCCCAAGTCGCGAAAACCCCTTGAGCGTCCCCTCGAATATCCTTTGAAACCTGTCCTTATCGCCAAGGTCCTGGCTTGGTTTGCCACAACAGTTGAGAACGATCCCGATTCCCGGAATCTTTTTTTGTAAATACGCATGAGCTTTTAGCACCAATCTGGGCGAATAGGCTGGAAGGGAACACCCTGGGAAAAAGACGCTCTTTGGAGTGTGTTTATTGTCTGTACCTACTTTGCTCAGGGTAAATACTGGGGATGTACTGAAGATTTGATGATTTCTAAACCTCTTTAGTCGGGGGATTATGTAGTCATAGACAAAATCATTAGGAAGGGCATCCCTCTGCTGGGTTTGAAAGATTTTCTCCCTCGTTTCAAGGCACATGCCACCTGGATGCAGATCCAGGTGGCAGATACGTTGGCATAGTCCACACAGGGAGCATGAATACGGTATCTCGATATTCTCCAGAAGGTTTCGCTTGAAACGTTTAGCCAGCTCTCTGGGGGTATCACAGTAATGGCGCAAAAAAGCACAGGTGCGCACGCAGGCGCCGCAATCGTCACATGACTCTAAGATTTTTACCGTTTCACTCATTTGTAAAACCTTAAGATAGGAGTAATTATGACAATGGTCAGCGCCAGTCCAAAGCAGAACTGGCAGAGTCTTTTACGCGTGGCACGAAGATCCCAGAATCGATTCAACAACTCATCAGGTGGCTGCTCTGCAGGAGAGAAGGTGGCAAAGGTCTTTTGTATCTGAGGATCCAGGATCCAGACCCCATGAATGTTCACGGCAAGCCCAATAAAAGCAAGAATCGTTTTAGCCGAGAAGATGGCCAGTGAAAGATTGCTGGCTTCTCTCCATTCTCCATGAAAGGCGTAGTGGATTAAAGGGAAGGCAAAACCCGTTATAATCAAGGTAACGATAAAAGTGAAACAGAGTCTCGGCTGAAGGCTCAGTACGTTCTCCAGCACCCTGTCAAAAGGGTAGATGATGGGGTGCCCCAATTTTCCCCGCAGTGTAACCCATCGCAGTTGGTAAAATGGCGCCGCTACACAAAAAATTGCCGCCAGCACATGGATTGCCAGATTTACAGAATACAAGACATTTTCCATCTTTTGCCTCCTCCTCTATTTCTCTTCACCAACAGCCATAGGAAACCCGATGGCTCGCAAGTCTTGGATGCCCTCTTCAAGGCGTACCGCATTGAACCCCTTCGCACGCAGCATCTCTACGGCCTGTATAGCAAGAACGCAATAAGGACCTCGACAGTAGGCCACGATTTCCTGGTTATGAGGTAGCTCGGACAAGTGGCGCTCCAGCTCTTTAAGTGGAATGGACATGGCTCCGGGAATATGCCCGGCGTTGTATTCCTCAACCGGTCGGACATCCAGGATGATCACCGCTCCTTCCCGAATGCGCTCTATGAGCGCATCCCGGTCCACAGGTTCCATCCCCTCTCTTCCCTCCAGGAATCGACGCTTGATCTGCTCGACTTCGGCCAATCTGCTCTCAGCAAGCACACGCATTGAGCGAAAGAATTCGCAGACCACCTGGTCGGCGACGCGGTAAGTCACAAATACCCCCACTTTCTCGGTCTCCACGAGCCGAGCGGCACGGAGTGCCTGAAGGTGCTGTGAGGCATTGGCAACGGTCAGACCTGTTTCTTTGGCCAGCGCTTCGACCGTCCGTTCCCACTGGCAAAGGAGGTCCAAAAGTTCCAAGCGCTTAGGACTGGAAACCGCTTTGCCAATACGAGCGAACTGTTCATAGATCGCATCTTTGAAAACTCGATTTGGATTTCTCACTATATATTCATCAATTATTCAATAAATTAGTTTATTGGTTGAATATTAAAACAGATATATACTTTTATCAAGAGGTAATTGCAAAACGCTCTGTCATGCTCGAATGCTTTTATCGGGCATCTATGATATCAAGCAGTTACCAAATAGATTCCCGCCCAAAAACGTCGCGGGAATGACATGGTGGGACTTTTGCAATTACCTCAAGTAATTGAGAAAAAAAGCTTGACTATTTCTATATTTATCCGGTGGTACCACAAAATTG
>MNZP01000060.1 GCA_001873675.1 Syntrophaceae bacterium CG2_30_49_12
TCAAATCGGGACGAGATCAAAAGGCGAATCAGTGCAGGCGAACTGCGGTTGGTCATCGGCACAGATGCCGCCTCCGAGGGGCTCAATCTCCAACGGCTGGGATCGCTAATCAATCTGGACCTTCCCTGGAATCCCACCCGTCTTGAGCAGCGCAAAGGCCGGATTCAGCGCATCGGCCAGGTACGCCCCGAAGTGTTGATTTACAACATGAGATATAAAGGATCTGTGGAGGACCGGGTTCATCAGCTTCTGTCAGAGCGGCTCGCAAATATCCGGAATATGTTCGGCCAGATCCCCGACACACTGGAAGATGTCTGGGTGTGGGCGGCCCTCCGCGAAGAAGAACAGGCAAAGCAGGTTATTGATGAGGTTCCCCGGCGCCATCCGTTTGAGATGAAATACGACCGCATCGAGAACGTGGAATGGGAGTCCTGCAGCAGGGTGCTGGATTCGTTGAGTCAGATAGATTTGTTACAGAAGGGGTGGTGAATTGTAAAATTGCCCCATTGCCGGACAGCAGGTATGCATAATAACACGTTGCGCTTTCTTCTTGACAGACAAGCACCCTATTAATTATCCTTAAACCATTATCGTATAATTCTCTTTTCTCTTGACACGTCAGTTTTCTTTTCATATATGTGATTAGTTTTTCATCCCAGGAAGGATGTGAAAGTATGCCCTCCCTTGAATTAGATGGCGTTTCTATAGTTTTGTTGGGCTTGTTTAATCCGGCTATATTTCAACCAATGTGGTTTAAAGCACACGGGTTAATCCGTGGTGATGAAGCCGAATCGGCACAAAAAATCACGGTAATATCTCCAGAGATAAGTCAGTTCAAGATTGGGGAATTTATGATGGAGGTATGGCGTGAGCGCTTTATGGCCAGCACAAATGATGCAACCTTATTTCAACCACTTAGGGACTTAGTAATAGGAGCATTCTCTTTGTTAGAGCATACCCCCATAAAAGCGATAGGTATAAATCGCACTATGCATTTCTCAATTGCTGATATAGACACACTTAACCGCTTTGGTGATTTTCTCGCTCCTAAGGATTCTTGGAAGGAGCTAATGGATACTCCCGGCTTAGCAGTTATGATCATGAAATATCCACGCGCTAACCCAGAGGGAGAAATTAACGTAAGAATCGAGGCGTCACAAAAAGTCATACCAGGGGTGTATTTTGACGTAAACAATCATTATGAATTGAAAAAAGAAGAAACAGAAGTAGAAGGCACTATGAAAGCCATTAATGTACTGAAAGACAATTGGGAACCAGGATTGCTATTTTCTTTGAAGATAGCCGAACATTTACTGGGAAGGGATTACTGATGTATTCGCCGGAAGAGGTCCGCTTCGACCCAGGACAAGTAAGCGAGGAAACGCAGTCGCAACGGCAAGGTGAAAGAGGAAAAGACACTGATCGTAATGTTTTGTGGTTAGGCCCTCCCCCCTTTACTTTACATAAACGTACTGAAAGCTCGTCGATATCATTGGTCACTGGACAGAGAGAGCCAGATATGGAATTGCCTAATAGAATTGTAGTTAGGCTACCTTTTCCACCACCGACGCACCGGTTTAAATTGTTGCAGCAATGGGAAGGAGAATTGATCGAAATAAAAAATGAGGAGTGTACAGCAATCTTGCGAGATATGAGTCATCCGGAGAATCCTATAGAAGAAATTACTTTCTCTGTAGCGGAAATCTCATCTTCAGATATTAGTCTCGCTGTCCCTGGTTCAATTTTCTATCTATCCATTGGCTACTATGATCGAATTGATGGCCAGCGGTTACGGACTGCATCTATTCGTTTCCGCCGGCTTCCAGCATGGACAATGAGTGATTTTAAGAGGGCTGAAGAAGAAGCAGAAAAAATAAAAGGAATTTTCGGGTTAACAAAGGAAATCCGCTCTGTTGAAAGATATTGAAATATCATTTTTTGGCCCAGGCATCGGTGAATGTATCGTCAGTCACTTAGGCAATAACCAATGGATGATTGTTGATTCATGCCTTGACCCCTCAACGCGAGCCCCCATTGCCCTTCAATATTTGAACCAAAAAGGTGTTAATGTCGCGACCGACGTTAAGCTTTTCCTTATAAGCCATTGGCATGATGATCATATCAGTGGTGCATCTGAAGTTTTACGTGCATGTAAATCCGCAAAATTTGTATGTTCCGCTGCTCTCCGTTGCAACGAGTTTGTTACTCTTGTATCAAGATATCAAAGTAGATCAATGATGATTAGTTCTGGTGTTGACGAATTTGCAAAAATAATCGGCGAACTTGAATCACGGAGCAAAAGTAAAAAAGTCATAATTGGTCCAGATACTTGGGCACTTGCAGACAAGAGAATATTCTTTCTTCCAAATCATGGTATAGAAGTCTTTACTCTTTCCCCTTCCGATGCGGCATTAACCCATAGTTTCAGTAGTTTTGCCAAGCTAATCCCAACACTTAAATCAACAAAAAATCGGGTCATTGACCTGTATCCAAATCACGCGGCTGTGTGTGTGTGGATCAACTTAGGAAAAGATTTGAAGATTCTTCTTGGCGCTGATTTAGAGGTTCATAGAGAAGACTCCTTTGGATGGAAAGCAATATTCACATCAAACACCCGCCCAGCAGGCAAGGCTCTTGTCATAAAGGTTCCGCACCATGGGTCTTCAAACTCTTATTTGAAAGAAATATGGACGGAGTTAATTGATCCAGATCCTATCGCAGTGATAACACCTTTCACAAAAGGGGAAAAACCATTGCCAACTGATCTCGATTTGAAAAATATCCGTCAACACTCAAAGAGAACATATTGTACCGGTTCACGAACAGGTGGAAAACACATAAAGCGAGACAGCAGTGTTGAAAAGACTCTTAAGGAATTCGCGAAGTCCCATAGAGTCGTAACAGGCAAGATGGGACGTGTTACGGTCACATTTCCTGATTCGGCAAATATTACTGGTGTCCAAGTAAGTATCCAAGACCCCGCTCATCGATTATAAGCTGTGTGCTTTTCGTCAATTCGGCAAATGCTTGGGGGGAAAAGGAATATTGTAAAGCCTTTATGATCTCCAGCAATACAACTCAGTATGTAAGAGATCCTACAGGATGATTTGGATAGAAAAGGGAGTCAGCAAGAACCTCTCATGGCTAAATTATGCAACCCTTGAGCATGTTATGGTTCGTTATTTCTCCGAGAATGCCCTTCGTTTCTCAACCTCCCTTGACACATAGTCAGCTACGCCTTGTTTCAAAGGAGTGCCGGGTAAAAACACCTCGGCAACGCCTAATTCTTTCATCTCAGGGATTTCGTCATCATAAATGATTCCGCCAACCACGACCAAAACATGTCCCAGATTTTCTTCCTTTACCCGAGCCATCACCCTTCGCATAGCCTGCATATGGCCGCCACATAAAAAGCTTAGTCCCAAAACGTCGGCATCCTCTTGAATCACCGCCGTTACCACTTCTTCTACTCTCCTGCCTGCGCCTAAATAAATTACCTCCATCCCGGCATCACGCAATGCTCTGGTTACCGCCTCAATCCCACGATAATGACCATCAGTGCCAATCTTAGCCGTTATCACCTTTATCTTTTCCTTGCTCATGATCATCTGTCCCCTTGGGTATAAGGTATAGAGGTATAGGGGTCAAATCTTTATTCTTGA
>MNZP01000198.1 GCA_001873675.1 Syntrophaceae bacterium CG2_30_49_12
CCTGCCAAAACGCCCATCATGAGCATCATGACCACATCGGCTATCGCATAATCCGCAGTAACACCTCGTTTGATGGTCAGTCGCCGATCCAGTATCCCAGGCAGGCCAATCTTGTCGGCAAACTTCCCCAGATTGACAAGTCCGGCATTCTTGGTCAGATTCTTTCCCGTGTACTCTGTAGAAAATGTCTTCATCTGTTGGGTGCCTCCTATAATCGTTATTTTGGAGGCAATTATAACTTAATAAACAGTAAATTGTCAATAAATTTGCTAAATTAAATGGCCAGTATTAGGTATAAAGGAAAGTGCGGCAACTGTAAAAGATGGGCTGAATGCAGGGGGTGCAGGGCTATAGCATATTACTGTTCAATGGCAGATGGAGAACCTGATATCCTCGCGGCTGATCCCCAGTGTTTTATAGAAGGCGCTGAATTAGAGAAAGTGAATTAGAGAAATTTCCCCGGTCGAAGGGGGCTATACACGCACTTTGCATTTCACGCGGGCAAAGCCGTTATGAAGAATGCCGCAGTCCAGATACCGGTAGATGACCTTCTGGTTTTATTTCTTGCCGGCCAACTCTTCGTATATTTCCACAATTGGTTGTCCCTCAAGGAGAGGGCCTATCTTCCCGAAAAGTTCCTGAAAATGCGGTGTGGAACTATGGATGTCAAACGCCGCCTTGTTCCTGTATTTTTCATAGAAGAGAAACTTTCCCGGTTCGTTCGGAGCGCGATGAAGAATGTAGGCAATGGTTTCTTCTTCAGCCTGAACCTTGGGGATCATCGCCCTCAGGGCGTCTTCCATCTCTTTCTCTTTTCCCGCCTGTGCTCTTAAAACGGCAATTACAACCATTATACTTTTTTACCTCCTTTTTTTCACTCTTGCAGAGTTTGCCGGCGACAGCAAACCTTGTGACAGTAACTTGTAATTCTTTTCTCTCCTACGCCGTCTCCTTTCTAACTCTTTCCTACGCTCTATTTGAGCAAGGCTCATAGTTGCATTCTCTTGCCACTTTTGCAAGAATTTTATGCAGGTGTCTCCTTGAATAAATATCTAAAACCTCCTTCCCCTGCCTGCAATGAGCAGATAACGTTCCGAGCGTATCCGAAGTTGGCGAACGAAGTAAGCCAATTTGGACGAAGGTGCGAAGCACCGAAGCTGGATACGCTCTCTTAGGCGACGTGCCTGCGTTCTTCATAGGAGCTTATTCTCCTTCAAATAACGGATTATTTCCCCCACGAAATGATCACTTTGTCTAAGTATCTCCTCAGCCTCATCTTTGGATATTACAAAGGTATATTCGTAATCCCCTAATTGTCTCTTCTCAAATGCCCTGTTAAGCTCCCTACCCATGTCCCTCGGAAAAATATCGGTCTTAACAAAGTGTTCTCCAAAAGAAGAAATCACGCCTCCGTGGGACGAAAACGACAAATTCTTTGTAAGTAGCGTAGCTTCAGCGGAATAAAACATTGCATAGTATGCTCTGGAGACCGAGGATTCGTAGTCTCCTTCATTGAGAAGTGTCTTGGAACTTTTAAGATATTTTTTCGCCCTCTCAATGAGGGATGCTATCTCCTTCATGTAGGTACTCCTTCCCTCCGAACGTTCATGAGTAATGGACTTTTCAAAGTACGATAATCTATTTTGGACACGGGATAGACTGATATCAGAACCCTATGTTTTAGATTTATCTCCGTGATAACACTTATCATCCTGTCTATCTCTTTCCCTGGTCTGATATCCCCTTCGAGAACTACAACCATATCAATATCAGAACCTTCTGTAGCTTCACCCCTTGCCCATGAGCCATAGAGAATAATATTCTTTAACCTCTCGCCATAGAGTTTTTCAATTTCCGCCCTGAACTCCTCAATGATATCGTTAATCTCCATCATGGCACTTCTCCATATATCTCTCCTTTAAGTTAACTATTACGGTGACAGAATTTTATCCCCTAACGCATGTTGCCTAACGATTTCGGGGTTTGTGAAGTGCCGAAGGCATTTGGCTTTAGCCCGTAGCGCAAACACGCTGTTAGGCGACGTGGCACAAAAGCCTCTACCAAGAACGTTGTTTTCTGATCCGAACCGCCCCAAGCGTAATCACCGTGAAATTCCGAGCTAACTCATCAGCATGCTCTTGAATTGCTATTGCCACCACCTCTGCTTTGCGCTGTGGAGACAGCCCAGCCAGACGGATCAAGACAACCCCATAAACGATGCGCCTTTGCCGAAATACCAATTCCCCAAAATCCTTATCTGCGGTAAGCAAAAATGCAAACTCCTGATTTGCTCGGCGAATTACCTCATCGTCCGAAATGCTTGGCTCCATCTCCAACACATACAAGACTATATGGCCGTCATCTCTAAGACGCTCCACGATAGGCTTATCTACATTCTCATCGGCCAGAAACTTCATCAAGCCATCTCCGGCAGAGGATAAACCACATCAGCACGTAGCGCCTCTGTTGCAAAAGCCAAAGCCGCTTGAATGGCTTCCTGTGTCAGTCGAGGGTGAGCCTCAAGGATTTGCTCAACCGTCTCACCAGCAGCCAACTTTTCAAGTATGAGTTCTACGGTGATGCGTGTGCCAGCTATGACCGGTTTACCCATCATGATTGAGGGATCCGACTGGATAATACCTCTATACATTCTTTTCACCTCCATAGTTTCTTTAATTTTTTTTCAGGCCATGTTGCCTAACGCTTGAGTGCTTGAGAAGGGCGTAGCCTTTAAATATTTAACCTCAAGCACTCTGTTATCTGTCCATTGCGGGCAGCCCATTTTTAAAAATGTATTTTTTAGGTTTGAACTCCATTCTCATTTTACACATTTTTCTCATCACTTTCCTTTGAGTATAGCATCTTTTCCTGATGTTAAAATCTTATCATTGAGTTGTTCTAAAGCTGAAACTAAACTTTTTGTGGCAACATCTCTCATCTCTCTCTCATTTTGGAGTCCTGCGGCATATCCCCCCATAGCTCCACCCATCCCCCCCCCAAGCTGATTTCTGATATTCTAATGTGGCATTCCCTATAACTGTTTCTTTCCACAATAAATTCCATTCTTTGTCATACACCTCACAGAATAATTCCGTCTTAGCTTCTCGCTTAACTTCGTGTTTTAGCAAACCAGGCGCAAGAGATATTGAAGCACTCGTCTCGGGGCCAAATTTAATAGCAATTATTCTTTCAATATCTGGTGTTACTTTGCCTTTCTCGTTAAAAAGAGATATTGTAGGAAAAACTTTTCCAAGTGATTCAGTTGCTGCTAATTCAAGGGCTTCGCCTATCATAAATTTGCTACCAAGCAGTACCGAAATATCATAGTTCCGTTCTTTATCATCCAGATACAAAGCGGCTTTTAGTGGTAATTTTTCTGGTTTATCTTGGAAGTAAAACATACCCCGTTGCACATGAATAGGCGTAGCACATCCATACAATATAAGACTAGGAGAGCGTTCCTTTTTGTCTGGTTAAGTGGCATTCGCTGGGCTATAGAACAGTGCTTTGAGGAAACAAAAACCGAACTCGGAATGGACCACTATGAGGTCAGGAAATATGGTGGCTGGCATCATCACATCCTTACCTGTATGTTAGCCCATTTCTTTCTCTGGCACCTGAAGATCAGGTTGGGGGAAAAAAACACCGTCCATTACGCTGTCGCAGCTTAGGATGATTATCAAAATCGTTCTGCCCATGCGGAATTTTGATGCACAGCAAATCCTTGATCTGGTCATGTGGATACAACTGAAGAATCACCGTGCTTACCTCTCGCACCGGAAGAAGCTGAAATCAGGATAATCAATGTGTCGTTGTAGGGCTATGGTAAAAAATGTGTGAAAACCGCAAACTAAAAAGGAAGGAGAAAAAGATGAGAAAATTACTTACAGTTTTTGTGGCCGT
>MNZP01000153.1 GCA_001873675.1 Syntrophaceae bacterium CG2_30_49_12
AATCTGTTCCTCCTCCCTTTGTCTTTGCTGGACAGATTATGCACAAGGATATATCACCTATCAATATCTAATTGCTGTTGTAGGGTTAAAACCGGAAAATCAAAGATTTTCGTAACTATTCAGCCACCAAGGCACAAAGACCCAAAGAGAAGATGGATATAAATTGAATAACGGAGTTTTCTCATTAATTTCAATGTTCCATGCATTAAAAAGGCTATTATAAAGAATTAATTCTATAATCTTGGTGCCTTGGTGCCTTTGTGGCAAGATACCTGAGTAGTTACGATTTTATTATGAGATAGAGGGTGTAAATACTGTAAGAAAACTTGATCCCCTATCGAATATGGCGCTCTTAAGACGCGATCAGGTAGAAGACCGAATCAGGGACGAAACGTACCTGGCGATGGGAATACAGGACGTCAAACCAGGGGATTCGATGCCGATGAGGTTGATCAGACCGGGAAATCCCGCATCTCTTTCATCCTTAATCACAAAATCCCCGTAAGGATCACCGGGGCCCTGCAGCTTCGGCCGGATGCCGCTCATCTCAGGTTGGAGAGAATCCATCATGATCCCGGGTAAATATTTTCTCATGGACTGATAAAACAACACCTTTCTGGATTCATCAACATGGCATTCGAGGGTATTGACGTACTGGCTGTCCGGTCCGAATCGCACACGGTCTCCGAGATCCACTGTGGCATGAATACCAAGGTTTTCGTTGTTATCTGCAGGAACGGGGTAGATCAGGTGGTGAAGTTTCGGGGACGGAGAGAGGGAAAAGTAATTCCCCTTACAATACTTTAAGCGATAATCCATCTGATCAACGTCAATTCCGGCAAGTGCGGCAATCCTGTCGGCATAAAGGCCGGCGCTGTTGATCAGAACTTTAGTCTGGAAACGGTATTCCCCTTTGTTAATTTCTACGTTGTACATATTACCGTCAAATTGGATGGCTGTCACTTCTGAGTGAAAGGCCACGACGGCCCCGTTGTTTTCCGCCCCCAGATAGAGGGAACGCATCAGGCCATGGCTGTCAACGATACCGCTGGATGGAGAAAAGAGGGCAGCTTTTACTCTCACCTCCGGCTCCAGGGTCTGGATTTGCATTTTCCCCAGAAAGGCGAGGTCATCAACACCATTTTCTTCCGCTCGTTCCTTGATTTTTCCCAGGGCCTCGCATTCATCATCACTGGTAGCGACGATCAGTTTTCCTATCCTCTTATGGTGAATATTCCGTTTCTTACAGATTTCATAAAGTAAACGGTTTCCCTGGACACAGAGAGTTGACTTCAGGAACCCGGCAGGATAGTAGATGCCTGCGTGGATGACCTCACTGTTGCGGCTGCTCGTTTCCTGACCGTAAGTAACGTTTTTTTCCACGAGTAAAACTCGGCGAAATGCGGTGGAAATTTCCTCCGCAATCGCCAGGCCGACTACACCAGCGCCAATGATAGTAATGTTAAAGGCATCCATTTAAAAATGAGTCAATGCAGGTTTGCCGATAGGATAAACGTTGAAGCCTATTTCAAATAATCTTTTATGGTCAAGGATATTTCTGCCATCAAAGATAAAAGCCGGTTTGGCCATGTTGTCGTAGATCTTCTGAAAATCGAGATCCCGGTAGATATCCCATTCTGTAAGCACCGCTACGGCATGACAACCCTGGGCCGCCTCGTGTGGATCAAGGACGTAACTGATCTTTCCGGCGATTCCCTCCAGATCGGCCCCGGCATTTTTCAGGGCCTTCGGATCGGAAATAACGACCTCTGCCTGTTCTTCCAAGAGCCTTCCGGCGATAACAATAGCGGGGCTTTCCCTCGTATCGCCGGTATTGGCTTTGAAGGCAAAACCAAGAAGGCATATTCTCTTCCCGGTTAAAGTATTGAACATGGCGCTTAACATGTTCGCTATGAAACGGTCATTCTGGTATTGGTTGATCTTAACAACGCCCTCCCAGTAATCGGCAACCTCGTTAAGACCGTAATGCCGGCAAAGGTAAACAAGGCTCAAGATATCCTTTTTAAAACAGGAACCGCCGAAACCGACACTGGCGTTTAAGAATTTATTGCCCAGCCGGCTGTCCATCCCCACTACCGTGGCCACCTCTGTGATGTCGGCATCTGCTCTCTCACAGAGGGCGGAGATGGCATTGATGGAAGATATCCTCTGCGCCAGGAAGGCGTTTGCAACCAGCTTGGAAAGCTCACTGCTCCAGATGCTGGAGGTGATGATGCGTTCTTGGGGCACCCAGTGGGCATAAATTTCCACTATTGTATCCCGGGCCATGATACCGCTTTCCGTATCCCTGTAACCTATGAGAACACGATCAGGATTTTCCAGATCTCTCAGCGCCGTGCCTTCAGATAGAAATTCAGGGTTTGAAAGGACATCAAAATGGACTGTTTTGTTGTTGGATAAAATTCTTTCCATGGCCAAAGCGGTTTTAACGGGGAGGGTCCCCTTTTCGATGACGATTTTGGGTGATTGAGAATACTGAAGAATCTGTCTGGCCGTTTTTTCCCAGTACTGGAGATCGGCGGCCATGCCTGCCCCAACGCCAAAAACCTTGGTCGGTGTATTAACGCTGACAAAAATGATGTCGTTTTCTCTTATGCCGGCCTCGATATCGGCGCCGAAAAAAAGGTTTTTCCCCCGGGTAGCGGCAATAACGGCATCAAGCCCGGGTTCGTAAAGGGGAAGATCATCAGAATTCCATGCGGCAATCCGCTGATGATTAATATCCACTACGGTAACTTTACATGTCGGACATTTGTAAGCAATCATGGCCATGCTTGGACCGCCAACATAACCGGCGCCGATACAGAGAATATTCTTTTCGTATTTCATCCCGTTTCCTGTTCCTTTTACGACTTATGTTTAATGATGTTGCGGAAGTAAGCGATAGTTTTTTCCAGCCCCTCATTCAGCTCTACCCGTGGTTGCCAGCCAAGCATGTCCATTGCCAGAGAGATATCCGGTTTTCGCTGCCTGGGATCCCCCTCGGGAAGCGCTTTAAAAGCGATCATCGAGCGGCTGCCCGTCATGCGGATTACCATTTCTGCCAGTTCCCGAATCGTAAATTCGGCAGGGTTGCCAATGTTTACAGGACCAGGAAAATTATCAGGCATATCCATCATCCTGATCAGGCCTTCAATCAAATCGGTGATATAACAGAAAGATCTGGTCTGGGATCCATCCCCGTAAACGGTGATTTCTTCGCCTTTTAAGGCCTGAACGATAAAGTTACTCACGACGCGTCCATCATTTACGGCCATCCGTGGGCCGTAAGTATTAAATATTCTAACGATTTTTACATTAACCCCGTTCTGTCGGCGGTAGTCCATCATCAGGCATTCGGCGGTTCTTTTCCCCTCGTCATAACAGCTTCTTATACCTATCGGGTTAACCCTGCCCCAATAGTCTTCCCTCTGGGGATGAATATCGGGATCGCCATAGACCTCCGAGGTGGAGGCCAGGAGAATCTTTGCCTTAACTCGCTTTGCCAATCCGAGGGTATTGATGGTACCCATCACGTTGGTCTTGATGGTTTTGATAGGGTTGTACTGATAATAGACAGGAGAGGCCGGACAGGCCAGGTGGTATATCTGTTCTACTTCCAGGTAAATCGGGTTAATGATGTCGTGCCGAATCATCTCAAAATGGGGATTTTGCAGGAGATGGATAATATTGTTCTTACTGCCGGTGAAAAAATTATCGAGGCAGAGGACTTCGTTACCCTGTTCTATAAGTCGCTCGCAGAGGTGTGAACCTAAAAAGCCGGCGCCACCGGTGATAAGAATTTGTTTCATTATTTCTCCATATCTATAATATAATATATCTAAATATAAACAATACTTGTCTGTCAACAAAAATCATAAATTCTGACCAAAAGATTGTGCGGTTCTCGAGGTAATCTTATGTATGCACCAGATAAGGTTTTGCATAGAGGTGTCCTGTATGTGGTGGCGACCCCCATCGGGAACCTGGAGGACATTACCCTGCGGGCAATAAGGATTCTCAGGGAAGTCCAACTTATCGCCGCCGAGGATACCCGGAGGACTAAAAAATTTTTGCACGCCCATGAAATTCATACCCCCCTGACCAGCCTTTACGATCAAATCGAAGACAAAAAAAGCAGCTTTCTGATTTCTAAGCTGAATGAGGGCATGAATGTAGCCTATGTATCTGATGCGGGAACGCCCGGTATATCAGACCCAGGATATGTATTGATCAGGCAGGCGATTGCGAATGCCATCAGGGTTGTTCCCATTCCTGGCGTGTCGGCCGTTATTGCTGCGCTGAGTGTCTCCGGCTTGCCAATGAATAGTTTTGTGTTTGGCGGGTTTTTGCCTTCAAGACCCGTCAAACGAAGGCAATTTCTCATGTCAATGAAGAATGAGACGAGGACTATGGTCTTTTATGAGTCTCCTAAAAGACTGATGTCAACACTTCACGATGTGAAAGAGATTTTAGGAGACAGGGAAGTCGTTATTTCGAGAGAGTTGACCAAGGTCTTTGAGGAAATATTACGAGGTCGTGTTGGTGAAGTGATCAGCTTATTGCAGGACGGAGTTGTCAAGGGAGAAGTGACACTGCTCATCGCAGGAAAGAAAAAGCTGTTATGTTCCGATGACGAGATCCGCGTCCGATTCAAGCAACTGCAGGAAAATACAGGCTTCACACGGCGTGACATCATAGATACGATTGCCGGGGAAATGGGGGTGTCAAGGAAAAGGGTATACCGGGAAGTGATTAAAGCTGGAGATAAATTACCGATCAGACAAGGTAGCCCTGTTTCAGGTTGAAGATAATCCCTTCCACGTCTTTACCGCTCCCCTTTATCTGCTGGAGCAGCCTTTCCATGCTGGCCCGTTTTGTCGGATGGTAGAGGTCAGAAAGGCCATTGTAGTGGCCGCTCCTCCTGCCCAAACGATAGATGAGCCTTTCTTCCGGCGGAAGGGAGAGGTATCGGTTGATTACCGCCAGGATCTTCTCCTTATCCTCCGGCAGTTTGCCCTCAACATCGGGGAGGAGGTTCTCGACATGATCACTTAAGAGATTACTGCTAACACTTAAGTTCTTCACAAATTCGGCTATTTCCATAACCACTTCGTCGTCGGAGAGGAGCTCGAACTCGCCGCTCTTGTACTTTTCATAGAGGGGAAGGTCTTCTCTCAAAACCAGGGAACGGAGACGGATAAAATCCGGGTTTATTTCGTTAATTACCCTTGCCGTTTCGAGGGCATGTTTCTGCGACCGCTTTTTCCCCCCCAGACCTGGCATGACATACTCTGAGAGAGAGATACCGGAGGCGACGACATTTTGTCCGGCCCTGATGTGTTCCTCGGCAGTTGCCCCTTTCCGGACATATTTCAGTACCTCATTACAGCCGCTTTCGATGCCGATGTGCAACCTTGAAAGTCCGGCCGCGTGAATTTCTTTTAACTCTTCCAGGGATTTGTGGGCCGTTACCTTTGAACTCCCGTAGGAAGTGATACGATCAATGGTAGGCAGCATCTGTTTTAAAAATTTCAATACCTCTACCATATCAGGGGTGCGCAGGACGATACTGTTGGCATCCTGCAAAAATACCGTCTTGCCGCCATAGAACAGCCACAGCGAAACCATCCAGAAACTTTCATTAGGAGGGTTTTCGTGGACACGGGCTGCCGCCCTTTTGTTTTCCTCGTTTCCGTTTCCCCCGGAGAGGACATATATTTTTTCTTGAATTGTTTTTACCGTTTCAATGTCCTTTTTAATTTCCTCCACCGTTCTTATAGAGAACTTCTTCCCCTTGTTAGTGGTGCAGAACTCGCACCTGTTCCAGGGGCAGCTTCTGGTCAGGCGGAGAAGCAGGGAATGAGCCTCACTGGGCGGCCGGGAGGGACCCATCTCAAAGCTTGGATATTCTTCCATCACAGACTCTCATACGAAATAATTTAATAGTATAGGAATTTCCATTTTAAATAACTTTAGGCACTTTAAACTTTAGATCACTTTAGGCACTTAACTTGTCATTATAAAATTATGCAGGGAAAAATCAAGGCCAATATTTCCTTGACACACAAGTCCATTCTGCTTATACTTCCCCCGTCAAAAAGAATATCTTATCAACAACTTGACCGGGGGTAGATAATACTAAACTTGAAGGATGTGCATCATGGGAAAATTACTGGTTTTATCTCGAGGCTCGGAACGTTTCGGGGATCGGGTTGAGGCGGGGCAGTTGCTGGCCCGTGAACTGGGCTATTTGTCAGGCAAAGATCCGGTCATACTGGCGATCCCGCGCGGGGGCATCATCATCGGGCAGGAATTGGCTGCAGCGCTGCACGGGAAGTTGGATGTGGTTTTAGCGCACAAGCTGCGCACGCCGGGACATGAAGAACTGGCGATGGGCGCTATCGGCGAGGACGGGAGCGTCTTTATCAACCGGATGGCGGTCCGGCAACTGGGGATAGATGATCGCGATATCGAAGAGGAAAAACAGATTCAGTGGGCCGAGCTGATGCGCCGATCCCAGATCATCAGGGAGATTCGTCCCAAGGTGCCGCTCAAAGGCAGGCAAGTGGTGATTACCGACGACGGGATCGCCACCGGTTCAACCGCCATAGCGGCTTTGCAGGCAGTGCGTCATGAACAGCCCGCCCGGCTCATTGCCGCCATGCCGGTAGGTTCGGAGGATACGGTGCGTAGAATTGCGGAGGAAGTGGACGAGATGATCTGCCTCCGGGTGCCAAGGGATTTCATGGCTGTGGGACAATTCTATAGGCAATTCGACCAGGTGAGCGATCAGGAGATGTTGACCATCCTCAGGAAGACTGCATCCGGGGAGGTAGCGTAGATGACACAGTCGAGTTCAGGGTACGCCCACCAGCCGGTCATAATTCCGGCAGGACGCGTCTTTCTAGAGGGGGATCTCGCCATTCCAGGGGGAACTCAGGGGATTGTGGTCTTCGCACATGGGAGCGGGAGCAGCCGGCACAGCCCGCGAAATGTCTTTGTGGCGCAATATCTCCAGAACGCAGGCTTGGCGACGTTGCTGTTCGATCTGTTGACCTCCGCGGAGGAAATAGAAGATAGCCTCTCCGGGCGCTTGAGGTTTGATATTGCGCTGCTGGCGGAACGGCTGGTGGCAGCTACAGATTGGCTGGCGCGCCATGAACAGGCTCAAAATCTGAATATCGGCTATTTCGGCGCCAGCACTGGCGGAGGTGCGGCGCTGGTGGCCGCTGCCATGAGGTCGGAAAGGGTGAAAGCCGTTGTCTCGAGAGGCGGCCGGCCGGATATGGCCGATAGGGCGTTGTTGCAGGTGAAGGCGCCCACTCTGCTGATTGTGGGCGGCAACGATGAGGTGGTTATCAGGCTCAATGTGAATGCTATGGACAAGCTCCACGCAGAAAAACGGCTGGAGGTCGTTCCCGGAGCGTCCCATCTGTTTGAAGAACCGGGAGCGCTGGAACAGGTCGCTAAACTGGCTGCCGACTGGTTCAGGAAGTATTTGATGGGATTGGAACAGTCGGGATCAAGCAGGTGCCCGATATCAGGAATATCCCCGCCGAAGCTTGGGATTGGGAAAAGGGCACCTTGAAAAGAGGTCTGCTGGACAACGTCTGCAATGAGCTGGATAAACAGGCGCTGGCTTTTGCATTAGGGTTGAGGGCAAATACCGGAGGCAGGATAGTCAGCCTGAGTATGGGGCCTCCTTTTGCCGAAAGGGTGCTGCGCTATGCCCTTTCTGTTGGAGCTGACGCGGGAGTATTGCTGACGGATAGAAAGCTGGGGGGGGCGGATACCGCAGCCACTGCTTATCCGCTGGGCCAGGCCATCAGAAAGATCGCCAAAGACTCCTTCGATGGGAACAGGGATTACATCATTGTAAGCGGTATGCAATCCGTGGATGGCGATACGGCGCAAGTCCCGCCGCAGATCGCCGAAGAATTGGGCATAACGCACATCGCCTATGCCACGTCTTTTGATTTTCCTGAAGGACAGCTTCAAATCCGCCGGATAACGAGCCGGGGTGCGGAGATAGTAGCGCCCCAGTCATATCCCTGTGTTATAACAGTTGCCAAATGGACAGAGCCGCCGAATGCCCTGTTCAGCAGAACACGATGGGCCTATGGGCAAATCCTCTTCCAATGGAGTGCTGCTGATATAGGCGCTGATGATGCTCGTCTGGGGCTGCCCGGCTCCAGAACGATGGTGAACAGGATATTTTCCCCCAAGGAGCTGAGCCGACGGACATGTGTGTTTGAAAAAGACATGACCAGGCTGGTCGGCCTGCTAGCCGAAGCCTATGCCCGAAAATCAAAGACTGCACAGGAAGTCAGAACGGAACAGCCGTATCAAGTGCTTGGCGGCAAGAAGCCCCATTACGCTGGAGAAGTCTGGGTTTATATCGAACATAACCAGGGAGAAGTGAGTGCGGTTTCTCCGGCGCTGCCTTTCAGGCCGGAGTTCTGGATGAGCTGCTGCCGGATTGGCGGCAACAGAAAACCCCCTTCGTGGCAAAGTTATTGGGCAGCGAGGTGAAGACCGACGAGATGGTCCTACTTTTGGGGGATCGAGTTGCCTTGAAAGTGCCTTCATTTATGGTGCCCTCATCCATGAGCCATAAAGGGGATTACCTTATCTCGGTCAGCGAGATGGTCAACTGGCTGGGAGGCGTTGCCAGGGACCTCGGTGTTGAGATTTACACTGGTTTTGCGGCGAGGGAACTGGTGGTTGAAGACGGCGCTGTGAGAGGGATCAAGCTGGGGGAAAAAGGGCTTAACCGGGAAGGGGGCAGGCAGCCGAACTATGTGCCTGGAGAAGTGTTGGAGGCCAGGGTGACGGTGCTTGGTGAGGGTTCTGCCGGCTTGTTATCGGAGGCATTGGTCAGGAGGTTCAGTTTAGGAGCGGATAGAAACGCCCAGGTTTACTCTCTGGGGGTCAAGGAGATCATCCGATTGTCGGATCAGAACAGTTTCGGCGCCAACCGGGTCATACGCATGGTGGGGTTTCCCAGCAGGCCGGATATCTTCGGCGGAGGCGCCATCTACAGCATGGGAGCCGATTCTGTGTCCATCGTGCTGGTCATGGGATTGGACTGGAGGTACTGCGATCTCGATCCTCAAAGAGAGTTGCAAATCTTCAAGTCCCACAGCTTCATCAGAAAATTGATCGCCGGTGGGGAAGTTGTAGCCTATGGCGCCAAGACGATCCCGGAGGGCGGGTTTTATTCCGTGCCGGAACTGACTGCACCCGGCGCCATACATCGGGAAGACCAGCCTTCCCACGTCACTTTTTCGGAAGAAGGGAAAGATTCCGGCTGCTCGCAGGAGTTCGGATGCCACCCTTGCGCGGCCTTCTGCCCCGCAGAGGTTTATAAATTCAAAGGAGATGAGCTAATTTTGAGCCCGTCCAACTGCCTGCATTGCCAAACGTGCCGTCTGAAATGCCCGCATCAGGTGATACAATGGCGGGTGCCGGAAGGAGGCGATGGGCCGTCTTACAGGCTGATGTGACCAGATTTGCGCGATCACAGAATACAGAGTAAGGATACATCCCTTTCACGATCATCGGTGCCGCACCCCACATTTTGTGGCCAATATTTCCTTTCAATGGAGGAGAAGACGATGCATTTAAAGAAAGAATTATGTGACAAGATTCGATCCATCTATCCAGAAGTAGGTGAATGTGGTATAGATGTCACTGTTGATTTCGACAAGGCAAAGAATGCCTGGATTGTGGACTTGAAAAAAGGGAAACATCAGCTTACCACGCATCTCGAACCACAAGATGTAGATGCCTGCATGGAGGGGAAACGGTGTGTTTCCCTGGGTATACAGGTAGCACAACTGGTAGAAAACATAAAGAATGCCTAGTACCATGTAACGCCTATAAATTCGGATATTGACAGAACCCATATTTTTACCTATCTTTAAAAGACAGTCCATTAGGAAAAAAGGAGGCAAGGGAAATATGACAAGACCACTCGATGGAATTCGCGTCCTCGACTGGACAATATTCCAGCAAGGTCCGGTGGCTACGGCGATGCTGGCGGACCTGGGAGCCGATGTCATCAAGATAGAGCACCGGGTTGAAGGCGACCCGGCACGGGGGATGATGAAGATGATCGGCACCCTGATCGGGGGTGGTGTGGGACGCAACCCCTATTATGAGAACAATAACAGAGGAAAACGGTGCATTACCATTGACCTGGGCAAGCAACCGGGCAAGGAACTAATCTACAGACTGGTAGAAAAGTCTGATGTCTTCGTGCAGAATTTCCGGATGGGGGTCGCCGAGAGGATGGGCCTGGATTATGAAACCCTCAAGAAATACAATCCTAAACTTATCTACGTCCATGCCTCTGGCTGGGGACCAAAAGGCCCCGATGCCTCTGATCCCTCGGCTGATTATACCGGAGTAGCCCGTTCGGGAATTATGTTCATTGCCGGGGAACCGGATATGGACCCACAGATGGTGCAAGGTGGCATCGGCGATCAGATGGGCGCTGTCATGACGAGCTGGGGTGTTTTGGCAGCTCTACTCGCCAGGGAACGTTTCGGCATCGGGCAAAAGGTAGATGCCTCTATCTTAGGTTCCCTTTTGCAACTTCTCGGGCTGGTTGTCTCCATGCGCTGCATTTCCAAAATACCGTCCATGAGAATTGCCCGTAAAAAGGTAGGCAATCCCCTATGGAACCACTATAAGTGCAAGGATGGGAAATGGATTGCCATGGCTCACCTGCAGCCGGACAAATTCTGGCCTAATGTATGCAAAGCAATGGGTCTGGAACATCTGGAAAAAGACCCCCGGTTTGACAGTATAGATGCAAGAAACAAGAATGCCGGGGAACTTGTCCAAATCATCGATGACGCCTTCATTGGCAAAACGAGAGGGGAGTGGATGGAGGTCTTCAAGAAGAGTAATGTCATTTATTCCCGGCTTAATAACATTGACGAGCTTGAGGATGACCCCCAGATATTGGCCAACAATTACATCACCGAATTTGACCATCCCACCATGGGCAGGATAAGGGAGATGGGCTTCCCTGTCATCTTCAGTGAAACCCCGGCGTTTATAACCCGGCCCGCTCCTGAGTTCGGCGAGCATACCGAAGAGATCCTGCAGGAGATCCTTGATTATAGCTGGGAGGACATTATAAAGTTGAAAGATGAAGAGGTAATTTAAACAGTATAGGAACTTACATTATGAAAAACATATTTGTTATCGGTGGCAGCTATTTTGTGGGGAGGGTCTTTGTCGAAGAACTGGTGAAAGAAGCAGGTTATTCAATCTATATTGTAAACAGAGGTAACGCACCACTGAATATGGAAGGTGTGCATGAGATTGCCTGTGATAGAAATGATGGCGATGGGTTGCGCCATAAACTTCCCTCTCTTGACTGGCTTGCCATAGTTGACTTTTGTGCCTATGAACCCCGAGATATTAAAAATCTGATTTCGGTCCTACCGGAAGGTTCCTTTAAGCAGTATATCTACATCAGCACCACGTCCATTTATAAGGATACCTTGCAATTGCCTGTTATGGAAGATAGCCCCAAGCTGACGGGGCCGCAACCGGAACTTGGACCGCAGATGGCTGATTATGCCTTTAACAAATGGCTGGGGGAATTGGAGCTCATGAAACAATGCCGGCAGCGCAAGTCTCCTTACACGTGTCTCCGTCCGGCGATAATCTATGGCAAGTACAACTATGCACCGCGAGAAAGCTGGTTTTTTGACATGATCCATCAAGATAAGACCATTGTCCTGCCGGATAATGAACTTGCCCTCTTTCAGTTTGTGTCGGTCTGGGACGTGGCAAAGATCATTATTGCCTGCCTGGACAACGAAAAGGTTTTCGATAAGGCATTTAATCTCTCTGCCGAGGATCTGGTCTCATATCGCAGGTTTGTAGAGGTGTTAAAAGAGATCACGGGGAAAAGGGTTTCTATCAGGACCGAGAGTATTGAAACCATTGACCAGCAACGAATTCCATTGCCCTTTCCCCTGGACAAGCATCTGATTTACTCGGGGGCCTTAATCCAGCAAGTCCTCGGTTTTCAGTACATCCCTTTTAAGGAGGGGATGAGACAAACGTACGAATACTATAAGGAACAAGGGGGTCAAACCTAATAAACACAGGAGCGGAATGCTATAAGGACATCTTCTCCCCTCCGTCGGACCCTGCCAGGGAATTTATCCTGGGCGGCTGCACCTATGAGGCGGTTTATCGCCTTGCGGCCGGGATCCGTCATCTCCGGCTATCCTCGGAAAAAAGCCGCGCCACGATCTGTCTCTGTACAGACGATAAAGCTCTTCTGGCTGCTGTACTGGTTGCTTCGCTTGCCGGCGGTCCCCGTCTTGTTATTCCGTATGCCTTCTCCCCCCAGGTTATCGAAGAAGTCATTGATACCCTGTCTCCGTCATTTCTGCTCACGGACCGTCCCGGTGATTTTCCCCCCGGCATTGAGGTTATAACCCCTTCCATGCTGCGCCATGACGCCGTGCTTTTCGATACTTTCTTCGCTCCGAATGATCCCGCCCTCATGCTGTTTACCGGCGGATCAACGGGAAAGCCAAAGGTATGGTCCAAGACACCTCGGAATTTGCTTGCAGAGGCCCTGCATTTATCAAAGAAATTCGGCATATCTCCAGACGATCTTTTCCTATCAACGGTACCGCCCCGGCATATTTACGGCCTCCTCTATTCCGTACTGATTCCTTTCATCTGTTCAGCCCGCGTTCTTGATGGAGTATATACCTTTCCCAGAGAGATACTCCGGGTTGCTCGCGATTACAGGGCATCCGTCATGGTCAGCGTTCCCGTGCATTACCGTGTTTTAAAGGTGGATGATTTGCGGCGGCACGATCTCAGGATTGCTTTCTCCTCAGCCGGGGCGCTGAATAAAGAGGACGCCGTATATTTTCACAGTAAAACGGGTTTAGACATTATAGAGATTTACGGATCAACGGAAACGGGAGGGGTGGCTACGAGGCATTGTTTGAGGGACGGCGAATCATGGAACCCGCTTTCGACTGTAGACTGGAAGATACTGGATGGAAGATTGCATGTTCGATCGGCATTCATCTCTCCGACCCTCTCCCTCGATGGAGACGGCTTCTTTGCCACAGCCGATCGTGCTGATTCTGACGGAGATCAGCGATTCATCCTCCGAGGCAGAAAGGACGATATCGTCAAGATCGGGGGGAAAAGAATTGACCTGGCCTCTGTGCAGACTAAACTGAAAAAGATAACGGGGGTTTGTGATGCTATGGTTATAGCCCTCCCCAGCAAGACGGGACGTCAAAACGAACTCGCCGCCCTCGTGGTGACTCATCTCGATGCGCTTCAATTGAGGCGGCACATTGCCGCGGTCAGCGAAACATATACCGTTCCCAGACGCATTGCTGTTGTAGAAGAAATCCCTGTAACGGCTACAGGTAAATATGACCGGGCAGAGATCGAACGAATCTTGCTGAACTATGAGAAAGAAAAAAAGTTAAAAATAGAATCCTGAAAACCGGTACTTCTATAAATTGATTTTCATGGTACCCCCGGGGCGACTCGAACGCCCGGCACACGGATTAGGAATCCGTTGCTCTATCCTCCTGAGCTACGGGGGCAATTGTCATTCTGACGGGAACACTCATAACATAATCAGGGAGGGATGTCAACACATTCAATACGGATGCGGGTTTCTTTTCTTTAACACGTCTTGTTCAAACATCCTTCGTTGTCTTTTCAGCAAAGAGGTCGTATTCGCCGCCGGCGGTGATCCTACAGTTCACAATATCTCCTGTGGCCAGATTTTCCCCCTTGACATAGGTAATGCCGTCAACATCTGGCGTCTGACGGCGACACCTGCCGACAAACGGGAAATGAGGGATATCGTCGCTTTTACCCTCGATCATCACTTCTTGATGCGAATTTATCAGCGAGTGATTAATTTCGTGGGAAATGATCGCCTGTTCTTCCATGAGGAGTTGCCGGCGCACCTCTTTTTCCTTTTCCGTTATCCGGGATTTGAAGGAAGCGGCTATCGTTCCTTCCTCCCTCGAATAGGTAAAAACGCCAAGGTGATCAAACCTTGCCTCCCTGATAAAGGCCAGCAATCTGTTGAATTTCGGCCTTGTTTCCCCGGGAAATCCCACGATCAGGGACGTCCTTAGAGCTAGATCTGGGATCACACTCCTTGCCTTGGTGATGACGTCCCTGATCTGCTCGCTTCCCCCCTCCCTGTTCATGGCCTTCAGGATATCATTATCAATGTGCTGTATTGGGATGTCGAGATATTTGCAGATCTTTTCCTCCTCGGCAATTGTCTGAAGAAGATCTTCGGTGACACTTGCCGGATATGTGTAGAGGAGCCTGATCCAGCGGATTCCCCTTAGAGAGACAAGTTCTTTCAAGAGCTTGCTCAGAGTAGGCTTTCCTTTCAGGTCCCTGCCGTAGGCCGTCGTATCCTGGGCAGTGAGAATGATCTCCTTGACCCCCTTTCCGGCAAGGGATTCTGCCTCTCTCAGGATGTCATCCACTTCCCTGCTCCTCGCCTTTCCCCGGATGGATGGAATTACACAGTACGAACAATGGTGGGAACATCCCTCAGCAATCTTTAAATAGGCGCTGTAAAAAGGCGTCAAGAGCAGGCGGGGACGGTTTGCATCCATCAAAAATGCAGGCCTCCCGATGAAGGAACGGCAATTCGCAGATCCTTCAAGGATTAATCTTTCAATATGACGGACGATATTGGGAACTTCACCGGTTCCGAGGAAAAGGTCAACCTCGGGCAGTTCCGCCTCGAGGGTCTTTCCGTACCGCTGGGAAAGACAGCCCGTAACAACAAGATGGGTACAGACCCCCTTCTCCTTTTTTTTCCATTCGGCCATGCGGAGGATCTCATCAATGGATTCCTCCTTTGCAGGCAGGATAAAGGCGCAGGTATTGATCACGATGATCTCGGCTTCGTCTGCACGGGGAATGATCTGAAAACCGCTCTCTGCAAGAAGGGCGGCCATAACCTCGGAGTCAACAAGATTCTTCGAACAACCGAGGCTTACAAGGTGTACTTTTCTATCTTTCAATGGGGCAGCTTTCTGGCCAGCACCTTTCTCGGTTTCACGCCGTCGGAAGGCCCGACGACGCCTTCCGCTTCCATCCGTTCAATGATACGGGCGGCCCGGTTATAGCCTATTTTCATGTATCTCTGCACCAGAGAAATTGACGCCTGCCCCAGGTCGGTTACCAGTTCAACGGCCTCGTCATACTTCTCATCAAAGGCTTCGTCCGACTTCTCACCTTCCTCCGATGACGGCTTGTATTCAATAATTGATGCATCGTAAGCGGGTTGACCCTGTTTTTTCACAAATTCCACGACCCTCTCAATCTCCCTGTCTGAAACATAAGGCCCGTGGATACGGATAAGTTTTGACGTACCCGGAGGAACAAAGAGCATATCGCCGGTCCCCAGTAGCTTTTCGGCGCCGAGTTGATCTATGATGGTCCTTGAATCCACCTTCGACGAAACCTGAAAGGAAATCCGGGTGGGGAAATTAGCCTTTATGAGGCCTGTAATAACGTCAACAGATGGTCTTTGCGTGGCCAGGATAAGGTGGATTCCTGCGGCCCTGGCCATCTGGGCAAGGCGTGCGAGAGACTCCTCCACGTTCCTCTGTGCCACGATCATCAGATCGGCAAGTTCATCAATAACAATCACGATATAGGGAAGCTTGACAGGGGTTTGCCCGGAAACTATAACATCGGACCGATTGTCGGTCTCTTCCGAACCCGCTTTCTCTTTTTCCCGGGCTATTTGCTTTTCTCTTGCCCTCGGATCCTTTTCGATCATCATGTTATACCCCTCTATACTTTTGACCCCCCATTCGCTGATTATTTTATAACGCCTTTCCATTTCTTCTACCGCCCACTTCAGGACAAGAGCGGCCTTCTTGGGGTCAAATACCACGGAGTGAAGGAGATGGGGGATACCCTCATATGCGGACAGCTCCAGTCTTTTGGGGTCAATCATGAGGAATTTGACTTCATCAGGCGGCGCCTTAAAAAGAATGCTGCAAATCATGGCATTAAGGGAAACGCTTTTTCCTGAACCGGTTGTACCGGCGATCAGGAGATGGGGCATCCTGGTAAGGTCCGCGATCACGGGGACCCCTAAGATGTCTACACCCAAGGCAAAGGAAAGCTTGGATTCGGATGCGAGGAACGCCTCATTATCAAGGACATCTTTCAAATACACAGATTCCCGTTGATGATTAGGGATCTCAATACCGATAACCGCCTCCCCCGGTACGGGGGCAAGGATTCTTATACTCGGCGCCCTTAAGGCAAGGGCAAGATCATCGGAGAGGTTGGTAATCTTATTAATCTTTACCCCCGGTGCAGGCTCAAGCTCATACATGGTAATGACAGGACCCGCCTTGACCCCGACTACTTTTCCTTCCACACCGAAATCGGATAATTTCTTTTCGAGAATCCGGGAGTTCATGGTAAGGGTTTCCCGCTTTATTCTCGTGTCTTTACGTTCCACTTTATCAAGCAATGTCAGTGGCGGCAGTTTAAAGATATCTCTTGACGGAAAAGAATCAAACGGGGGTTGTTCCGTTATTTTCCGTCCCGTCTTTTCTAACGAAAGAGGCATTCCCTCTATCACGGGGAGAGTTTTTAAAGACTTCTTATCATCCTCTTGCAGTGCATCCTGCCTCCCTTTGATCCTCTCGATACAAAAAGTGATGAATCCTTCCCCCCCCCTCCATATCAGGGAGGCAACTCTTTTTGTCCCTCTGCCGAGGGATACGAGGGACAGATTAACTGTTACTATGAGGGAGACGGTCAAGATAAGAATCAATAAGATATAGGTGCCGGCAAGGTTGAGATGGGCATCCAAAACCCGGGCAGAGACGGCCCCCAGGAGTCCCCCGGCACGGAGGTTTATGCCATAAATATGAATATCCGTTAATATCAAAGCGAGGAGAGTGGAAGTGGAAATTATAAGGCCGGCAAAAGCGGTAATGCTTGCAGGTCTAATCTTAAAATCACTGTAAAGAAAGTATTTGAAAGAAATAGTGAAGAAAAAAATCGGCAGCAAAAAAACAGTAAACCCCAAAAGTCTAATGAGGAAATCGGATGTGTAGGACCCGACAGGACCTGCAAGGTTGTGAGTCTTTATATCTTGCGCTACATAGTGAGTCAAAGAAGGATCCAGGGGGTGATAAGAAGCCAGACACAGGGATAGGAAGAGACCCAGGGCAAGACATACCACACCTCTAATTTCTCTCGATTTTACAATGGTTGCCTGTTTTTCCGCCATAACCGATCCACCCCGTGTATAAAATGGAATTTCCTTTTTAAATAACTTTAGGCACTTTAAACTTTAGCTCACTTTAGGCACTTAACTATAGTAAGTTTATATCCTTTTCCC
>MNZP01000050.1 GCA_001873675.1 Syntrophaceae bacterium CG2_30_49_12
AAAAAACATTGGCCAGATTTAGGTGTCACTTGAAATTCTCCTGACTATTTTTAGCCTTTTGACATGCTCTCAAAGGAGACCTTTGTCATTGCTATGAGTGCAGACTCTTTTTCTCTTATTGAATCAATTTTCTCCATTTGTTCCGATACAAACCCTCTTATCTGTTTTTTCAAATCCTCATTATCTCCCCGCATAATCGCTTCGATGGATGCTGCAAGCAATGCCCTTTCAGGTTCATCGCCCATCACCATCGCGTATCCTGTTTTTCCTCTACTCTCCACTTCTGCCTCTGTTACAAGGATTTCACCAAGGTAAAAATCTGCATCAAAAGAGTCTTGAACGGTCATCATCAAAAGTCCTGTTCGGGGCGGCTTGACAATGGCAATGCCTTCTTCTGCTGCCATATTCAAAAGGAGTTTCACCTTGTCTTCATCCAGTTCCATCAGTTCTGTACACATATCACCTTTCATTGCTTATCCTTTCAGAATCAAATATACCGTGCCCGCAGCCAGTCTTTTTGTGGAATATCCATCAGTTTAATGTCTGTCTCAACCATGCCGAGGCGTAGTCGATGATCAGAATGGTGCTCAGGATGACCAGGATCAGCGCCGCCGACTGACCGTAATTGAACATTCTCAGCGTGTCGTGCAAGGCCAGCCCGATGCCGCCCGCGCCCACCAGACCTAGTACCGAGGCCATGCGCACGTTGCGGTCCAGGATATAGAGCACATAGCCCAGCGCCTCGCGCAGAATGGACGGCCAACCGGCGTACATGACGAGCTGCGGAAAATTCGCGCCGGTCGCCGCGACGCCTTCATAGACGCCCTGGTCAACGCGCTCCAGACTTTCGGCGAAGAATTTGCCAAGGAAGCCGGCGGTATGCACCCCCAGCGCCAGCGCTCCCGGCAGCGGCCCCAGCCCCAGGGCGGCGACAAAGATCAGGGCCAGCAGCAGGTCGGGCATGGCGCGCATGAAATTCAGCGCTTCGCGCGCCGCACGATAGACCAGCGGATGGGGTGACAGGTTGCGTGCCGCCAGCGGCGACAGGAAAAACGCCACGACCAGGGCGAACACCGTACCCCACAGGGCGGTGGCCAGCGTGATGCCCATCAGTTCCAGATATCTAGGCAAGTCGGAAAAGTCAGGCTGGCGGTAGCGGCTGAAATATTCGCCCATGTCCGCCACGCCGTAGGCGAGCGTCTCGAAGGAAATCTCCAGGTCGCGCACGATCAGCCACAGCGCTGCCAGCGCCGCAGCCAGCCACACCGGGAACAGGTTGTGCGGCCTGGGCGGCAATGCCTGCGGGAATAGTGTTTCTATGGGCTTGTTCATGCCCGTGTTCCGTGAATGATGCGGCTGCGCAAGCGGTCCGACAGACGATCCAGCAACGTCACCACCAGATAGATCGCCAGCGCGATCAATATCAACCGGTCATACTGGAACAGGCGCATCGACATCACCAGGTCGTAGCCGATGCCGCCCGCGCCGACCAGGCCGAGAATGGTGGCCATACGCAGGTTGTGGTCAAGGATATACATCACCGTGCCGACGAAATCCGGCAACGCCTGGGGCAGCATGGCGAACAGGCGCACCTGCAGCCAGCCGGCGCCGTGGGCGGCGACGCCTTCCACGGGCTTGTGATCGACTACCTCAATGATTTCGGCGAAGAACTTGCCCATGAAGCCGACTGTCACGAAAGCCAGCGCCATCACCCCGGGCAAGGGACCCAGACCCACGGCCGAGACGAACACCAGCGCCCACACCAGATCGGGCAGGGCGCGCATCAGGCTCAGCAGGTCCCTGACCAGACGGTAGACCAGCACATGGGGCGTCGCGTTGCGCGCGGCGAGCAGCCCCAGGGGGAGGCTCACGGCCAGGGCAATCATGGTCGCGAGGAAGGTCATTTCGATGGTTTCCAGCATCTTGTCCAGCAACTGGGGGAGATACTCCCACTCCGGTTCGACAAACAATTGCCCGGCGAAGGCGACCATTTTGCCCAGCGAGCCGAAAAGCCGGACGAAATCCACCTCTACCAGCGGCGCTGTCAACCACATCGCGACCAGCACCGCGGACAGCGACGCGACGGCCGATAGCGGCGGCAGGCCGCTAGGCGTAGGCCAGCGCCAGATCGAGACTGTTGTCATGTTCCATGCCTTCCCGCCGATAAATGGTACGCAGCGCCTGCGGCGACAGCTCGGCGGGAGTGCCATCGAACACCACGCGGCCGCTGTTCATGCCGATGATGCGATCGGCGAAACGTTTTGCCACATCTACCTGATGCAGGTTGACGACGACGGTAATGCCGTCGCGATCACAGATTTCACGCAGCAAGCCCATGATCTCCTCGCTGGAAACCGGGTCCAGGCTGGCCACCGGCTCGTCGGCCAGAATAACCTTGGGACGCTGGGCCAGCGCGCGGGCGATGCCCACGCGCTGTCGTTGTCCGCCGGAGAGCTTGTCGGCCCGGCTCCAGGCCTTCTCGGTGAGCCCGACGCGCGCCAATACTTCCCTGACGATATCCATGTCTTCGTTGCGAAACAAATAGAACACGCTGCCGACCCAGGAACGATGGGCCAAGCGTCCGGTGAGGACGTTGGTCGCTACCGACAGGCGCTCGACCAGATTAAACTGCTGGAACACCATGGCGACGCGAGAACGCACCTTGCGCAAATTAGCCTTCCCCAGCGTCTCTCCGGCAATCCGGACGCTTCCCCCGGTGGAAGTTTCCAGGCCGTTTATCAGCCGCAACAGAGTGGATTTGCCGGCGCCGCTCGGTCCGAGGATCACGGTGAAACTGCCGGGCGCAATGTCCGCGCTGACGCCCTTGAGCGCCTCGAAGCCATTCGGAAAGCGCTTGAACACGGATTCAATCAAGATTGTAGACATAATAATTACCCCCTTGATGAAACGGGACAGATAACGAGAGTCGCCCACCCCATCCTGGTTAGTTAAGCATCTGCTCTTTTTTCAGACCGAGTTCTTTCACCATGTCGCGGATCATCTGGTAGTCCGCCGGCTTGACCGCGTCGTAGCGTATAATATTGCCGTAGCCGGTCACCTTGATTTTCTTGTGGGCGGAGACAATGGCATCCTGGATTTTATTTTTCATTCCGACCGGCAAGTCGCCACGATAGACGAGGGGCGAGCCTGGCAGATCGGGGGACTCCAGCAGCACTCGGTTGGATTCTTTGGTGATCAGCCCCTTGGCAAGCATCTTCGGGTAGGTGATGTCGTTGTCGGCGGCGGCATCCACGGTCTTGTTCTTGACGGCCAGTTCGGCGGCGTCATGGGAGCCGGCATAGGTGAACTTGCCGAAAAATTTCTCCGGCATCATCCCTGTTTCCTTTTTCACCATATAGGTCGGCATCAGCCCGCCGGAAGTCGAAGCCGGGTCAACGAAGGCAACACTCTTGCCCTTCAGGTCCTTCAGCGACTTGGCGGGAGAATCGCCGGGCACGACGAAAATGCTGCGATAGGTGCTCTTGCCGTTGTCCCGCACGCCGACGGCAAAAGCCTCGGCGCCCGCTTCCTGCTCAGCCAGGTAATAGGATAGCGGGCCGAACCAGGCGATGTCGACACGCTTTTTCTTCATTCCCTCGATCACGCCGGCGTAGTCGGTGGCGGTAAACACTTTCACTTTCTGACCCAGTTTCTTCTCCAGGTAAGCGCGCATGGGTTCGAACTGGGCGACCATTTCCTCGTTGTTCTCGGCCGGAATCAGGCCCATGATGATGTCCCTGGCCAGGGCTGTGCCGTAATTTGCCAGGAGCAGCAATGCGATACATGCTCCGATCAGCGTTTTCTTTGCAAACATGATGTTTCCTCCTCGTTTCTTGATTGACATGATCTTAGTGTGGGGCCTCCCAATTTGCCCTATCGGGAGGCCCCGGGGGGAGGCCGCAGCCTGATCAGATTAGAAGTAGAGTTGTCCCTGGAGCTGGAAGATGTTCTGCTTGTCGTCGTTGGTGAGGAATCCCTTGGCGTGGCTGTCGAACTCCGTCATCACGTAATTGGCGCTGAGTTTTACGCTATGCCCCTTGAGGTACCAGTTGATGCCTGCGGTTAAGGTCTTTTGCTCCGTGTCCGCTTTGTTTGAGTCCTGTTCGTAGACTTCGTATCGGACGGCGGGCTCCACGTTCACACCCGGGATTAAGTATCCCACCTGGGCGTACCAGCCCTCGGGCTCCTTGTTGGTCTTGGAAGGATCGTTGAACTCCTCCTTCCAGGCGTTGTACTCGACCTGGGCGGTAAGGCCCTGCCAATGTCCGGACAGGTCCACTCCCCAGAGGGTGCGGTCCTCCTCAAAGATGTTCCCGGCATACTCGATGCCATCCTGGGCGGCATAGTTCACTCCCAGCGTCAGGTGCCGGCCCTTCCCGAGATGGGCGTCGCTCTTGCTCTTCTCCACCCAGCCGGGCGGGGACAGCTCGAGACGGCCCACGTAGAGGAGCTCGGATTTGTGCACGGTTTTGCTGCTCACCGTGGCTCCGGACTCCCACCCGTCCCCTGCGGCCAGGGAGTAGGCGAGGATTCCGTCCGCAACCTTGCCGTGGAGGAGGAGGTGCGCCTGGTAATAGTCATCGAAGACCTTCTTGGCATCCTCCGTCGAGAAGGGCCTCTCGACCAAGAGCTGCTTTGAGGAGGAGGTGAGGGAGACCCGGGAATAGGGAAGCTTCGCTTTTCCGAACCGGACGGAAAGGGGATCCGCAAACTTGTATTCCCCGTAGGCATATTGTATCTTCACCTCGTTGCTCGATTTGCCGGGGACCTTGCTGTTCTTGTCTCCCTCGAGGGTAAGGTTGTACTTCAGGTTCTTCACGAGGTGCCCGCCGAGTTCCAGCCTGATCCTCCGCAGGTAGAAGTCCGTCTCGCTCTCATAAGAGGTCGGGGTCGCCTCGTCGCTCTTGATCAGGTCTCCCGCGTCGAACCGGGGCTGGAGGCGGATCCGGACGCTCATGTCCGTGTTTTCCGCCGCCTTGACGGTAAACCCCTTGCTCTCCTCGCCGAGGAGGAACCCCTGTTCCGCAGCGATAGATAAGCTTCTTAGCATAACAAAGCAGACCGTGATCCCAAAATAAAAAACCCATTTTTTCCAAGACATTGTTTTTTCCTCCCTTTCTCAATAAGATTATAGTGTCAGGTAAAAAGGATCTTCCGGGTAAACTCATAGATGCAGATCGAACCGGAAGTATGTCCGGGGGTATGCACAACTTCAAGGCTGTAGTTTCCCAGATCAAAGCGAAACCTGTTTTCCAACCAGAGGTGGACTTTAAGGGGTGGCTCGTTTAAATCGCCTGATTTATACATAGTAACGTATCTGTCTTCTAAAGTAATCTTGGTAGCAGCAAAGCGATGGGCGGCAATAAGGGCATAATCCTGAAAATAACGATTTGCCCCAATATGGTCAAAGTGCTCATGGGTATTGATTACTATGTCAATATCCATGACCTTGAGCCTCAGCGTGAGTAAGGACTTTTGCAATCTGGAGAAGTTTCTGTCTACTCCCGAATCAATGAGGACATTTTTGTAATCACCCCTGATCAGGTAACTGTGGCTGCTGGTATCCTCTCCCTTAAACCAGAAGATATTGGGGTGCAATTCCGTAATCAGGTTATTTTTTACCACGCTCCCGCCATTCACTCCTTTCGGCCATTTCTCTATCTTCATAGATCTGAAAGATATGATCCAACCGATTTTGTTTCAAATAGTTCAGTATCTCCGGTTTCAAGGAACATAACTTCAAATCACCCCTTAAAAGGTTGACCTCTTTTCTGATACCATTTAGAATCCCTACAAGAGTATTCGGTTCAAACTTTCCTAATTCCTCCATATCCATAATCACCTTAATGCCTTTTTCCTTGAGATAGGGAGACAGCCCCTCCCTTGCGATGACGGCTTCATTCTTTCTGGTCTCACCTGATACCTTTATGAGACATGAGACAGAAACCATCTTCTTCAACAATGTGATATTTCACTGCTTTATAAATTCTCCTTTGTATGCATTTTTCCTAAATGCTGACAGTTTTAATAACAGACTCTTATTACGGTCTGATTACAATTAGGTTACGGTTTGATGAAGATTGGCGGGTTTTTTAGCCCCCATTAGACAGCATACCCCCATTTTTACCCTATATGGAGAGAGAACAATTAATTAAATAAAAGCCCATCCTTTAAAATGCATAATCAATTTTTCCCCTTGCCACAATCCGATTATTGTTTTAGATAAAATCGGGGACTGGTTCACCTTATTTGAAGTATATTCTTGCCGCCTCAGGCCAAGAAGACCCTGGAAACCAAGAGGTCGGCCCTGATGCTGAGGTATATGCAATACGTAGAAATGATAAACCTGAAAAATGCATTGAGAAATATATGGAACGATGACGGAAGCACGCGCAGGCTGGATCCTTTTATTCTGTTTCTTGTCTTTCTCTCCCTCCTGTACCGGCAGACAATCAAACTGCGGGATCGGCTCTACGATACCGGCGTGTTCAAAGGGAGAAAACTTCCCGGCAAGGTAATCAGCATCGGAAATATCACCGTAGGCGGAACGGGGAAAACCCCGATGGTGATCCTGCTCGCCAATATGCTGAAGAAACAGGGGTATCTTCCGGCCATCCTCTCCAGGGGATACGGAGGGAAGAAGAAAAGCCCCGTGAATGTTGTCTCCGACGGCGCTCATCTCCTGATGGGGTACATGGAAGCAGGGGATGAGCCGGTCTTGTCGGCAAAATCCGTTCCGGGGATACCGGTCCTCACCGGCCCCAAGAGAATCCTGACGGGGGAATTCGCCTTGGAGACCATGGGAGCTGATGTTCTGATCCTCGATGACGGCTTCCAGCATCGCCGCCTCGGGAGAGATATAGACATCGTGCTCCTGGACGCAGCAAGACCCTTTGGAAATGGCCGCCTCCTGCCGCGGGGACCTCTCCGTGAATCCACGGAGGCCTTAAAGAGAGCGGACATCATTGTTTGGACCGGGGGCGATAATGATATGGACGAAAAATACGGTTACGACGGCGTGCCTCCCCGCTCATTGACTTCCGTTTGCCCGTGGTGTGATTCTGCGCCTGTTTTCCGGGGATATCACAGGCCGAAATATCTGACCCAGGCAGCCACGGGTAAGACTTATCCTCCCGAATATCTGAACGGTAAAAAGGTATGCGCCTTCGCCGGAATAGGTTCCCCGGAATCATTCAGGAAAACGCTGGAATCTCTCGGCGGCAGGGTAGTCGCCTTTATACCCTTTCCCGATCATCACCACTATCACAGAAAGGACATCACCGTAATTCGTGGGACAGCCGCCGGCTCAACGGCGGAGACCATCGTCACCACGGAAAAAGATGGAATAAAACTGGCAGAATTTCCCTCCTTCCTGGAAGATATTTTCTTTCTGCATATAGAAATGGAAATCGTCCCTTCCGGGGAGGCATTTGAAACAATGATCTTAGAGAAACTAAAAGCATGGAAAACCCCCTCTCCCATAATCGGCCAATAAATTTAAAGGTCAGAGGAGCGAAAAAACTCCCTCTTCAGAATATGGAAAGGATCCTTATCCGGGCGACGAACTGGATAGGTGACGTCGTGATGAATCTTCCTGCCATCGCCGCCGTAAGGAAGACCTTTCCCGGGGCAAGGATATCTGTCCTGACAAGGCCCTGGGCAGCGGGGATATTTCATATCTGTAACGATATTGACGAGGTTATCCTGCTGGACAGTTCCGGTATACATGCGGGCATTACGGGAAAGCTGAAAATAGCGAGGGAACTGAGGCACAAAAGATTTGACATGGCCATCCTCCTGCAAAACGCCATTGAAGCCGCCATCATTGCCTGGCTGGCCGGCATCCCGATCAGGGCAGGGTACAATTCCGACGGGAGGGGCCTCCTTCTGACCCACTCGGTGAAGAGAACGAAGGCCATCCGAAGAATGCACCAGATTGACTATTACCTCGAAATGGTCAAATCTCTGGGCTGCCAATCGGCGGGAAGGGAGATCCACCTCAGGCCGGAAAAGGACTACCATCTCCTCTCGGAAAGATTACTCAATGAATATGGCATGGGAAACAACCTTCCTCTCGTGGGCGTGGCGCCGGGAGCCACCTACGGACCGGCAAAGAGGTGGTTTCCCGAAAGATTTGCCGCCGTTGCCGACAGGTTGATTGATGACTTCTCCGCCGACGTGATTCTCTTCGGAAGCCCCGGGGACAGGGAGAGCGCCGATGCGGTCGCCGACAGGGCCAGACATACCCTGATCAACCTGGCGGGAAAGACCGGGCTGGAGGAGGCAATCTCCCTGATCGTCCGATGCGACCTCTTTATCTCTAACGATTCCGGCTTGATGCATGTCGCCTCCGCGCTGGGCATCCCCACGATCGCCATCTTCGGGTCGACAAACCCCGTTGCCACCTCTCCCGTGGGTGCAAATAGTGTCGTCCTTTACAGGGCTGTCCCCTGCAGCCCATGTCTTAAGGAGATATGCCCCACCGATTTCCGCTGCATGGAGCTGATAGGGATTAACGATGTTTATGAGGCCGCCAGAAAAGCAATGAGCAGACAGCAGTGAATAGGAATGATGTATGAAAAAAAATGCCGCCGTCTTCTTAGACAGGGACGGGACAATCGTCGAAGAGGTGGGATACTTAGACAGCCTGGAAAAATTGATCCTCTTTCCCCATACGGCCAAAGCCATAAGGACGATTAACGAAAGCGGGATGAGGGCTGTGGTGATTACCAATCAGTCCGGTGTGGCAAGAGGATATTTCAAAGAGGATTTTGTCAGAACGGTGCACCGGCATATCGAGAAGACGCTTCGGGAAAAGGGGGCTGTCATTGACGGGTTTTACTACTGTCCCCATCACCCGACGGAGGGGAAGGGAGAATATTTAGCCTCCTGCAAATGCAGGAAACCGGAACCGGGAATGCTTATCATGGCCGCGGAAGAGATGGATATTGACCTTTCCCTCTCTTACATACTGGGAGACATGATTAAGGATATCGTTCTGGCGGGCAGGGTCGGGGCAAAAGGGATTCTGGTTAGAACGGGCTACGGGTCGGCAACGGAAAAGGAGATCATCGGCCAAGGAATCAAACCGGCCTACATCGCCGAAGATATACTCGATGCCGTCAAGTGGATCATAGAGGATCATCAAAGGAGGGCCATGCTCCGTCGTTGTGGCCGCCAACAGAAGTGAATATTCTTATCGTCAAATTGAGCGCCATCGGTGATGTTGTCCATACCCTCCCCTCCCTTTCTGCGCTTCGCAAACTCTACCCTGCTGCCGATATCACCTGGGTTATCGAGGAGGCCGCATCAGACCTGATCAAGGATCACCCGTATCTGGACAGGGTGGTCGTCTCTCACCGAAAGTGTTGGATCAGGGACCTTAAAAAAGGCCAAATTGGTAAAACAATTAAAGATATCCGGTCCTTCATCAGGGCGGTACGGGAACGGCCCTATGATCTGGTCATTGATTTTCATGGACTCCTGAAGAGCGCCATTATTGTCTTTCTCACCTCCGGCAGGAGAAAATTAGGTTACCACAGCATGCAGGAATTGAGCGGCCTTTTTCTCAATGAAAAGATCCTCGAGGATATGGGAAAACATGCCGTTCTTCGCTACCTCGACTTCCCCCGTTACCTGGGCGCAGATCTCGGGGAGCCGGAATTCCTGATCCCCATCCAGCAGGAAAACAGAGAAAGGGTGGAAGAACTTTTAAAAGCGAATCGTATTGACAGAAAAGATGGTTTTGTGGTAGTGAACCCTATAGCTTTCTGGGAAACAAAACTCTGGGAAGATGAAAAATTTGCCCGGTTATGTGATCTGATTGTGGAAAGGTTGAAGGTCTCCGTCATCTTCACGGGAAGTGAATCCGAAAGTATCCATCGCATTCAATTCCTGATGACCCTTCCCTCCATCAACTTAGGAGGCAGGACGACCCTGCGGGATCTTGCCTATCTATACCAGTTAGGCGCACTTCTGGTCACGACCGACTCCGGCCCCATGCATCTCGCAGCGGCAATGGGAACACCGGTTATTGCCCTTTTCGGGCCTACCGATCCTTTGCGGACAGGACCTTTTGGGCAAGGGCATACGGTGATTCGAAAAGGGCTGCCTTGCAGCCCATGTTTTTTAAAGAAGTGCGCCACGAAAAAATGCATGCGCGAAATCACCGTCGAAGATGTTTTTCGTGAGGTAAAGGAAAAATTTTCTATCTCTACTTACAGAAAGGAGAAGGTAAATTGAAGCCACGACATTTTATCCGTCCTTTTCTTTTCTCTCTCCTTATCTTTTTCCATGGCTTAGCCTATGGAGATGAAGGATACCCTGAGAGAACTTCTATTAACGACAGGTTACTGACCGAATCGGCCTTCCTCACCGGTTTTGGAACGAGTAAAATTGAGAAAGGTCACTATCAACCGATTTTGCTCATCTGGCATCTCGGTATGGACCTGGAAAAATATTTCCCCAAAATGAAAGACTGGGGGGGAAGTTTTTCTGGTTATCTTGAACCCCAGTTTAACCCCGTTATAAACCCCGAGACGGACTTCGAGTTTGGCATCGGGCTGGGTGTTCAGTATACCCATCCCCTCACAGATAGATTATCCGCTTACATATCAGGGAGTGTTGGACCACATTACATTTCTGTAGTTACAAGAGATCAGGCCAATGGCTTTATCTTTTCCAGTACTGTCGGGGGCGGCCTGTATCTCTTCATCACAAAAAATTCGGCCCTCAATCTTGGATACCGTCTGCGGCATATCTCGAATGCGGGCCTCGCAAGACCAAATCAGGGTATTAATAGCCATTTTGGCGTTATCGGTTATGCGGTATTTTTTTGATAAATGCTTCTGAAGAGAGGACCTACAAGCAGGAAAAAAGGAGACAAACATGGCCATCAGTGAAGAGTCATTGAACATTCTGGACATCTTGGCATGTCCCAGATGCAAGGGGGATATCTACCTCAACAAAACGGAAGATGGTCTGATCTGTGACCAATGCAAACTTTTATATGAGATCAGAGATGGTATCCCCGTCATGCTAATCGAGGAGGCAAAAAATATAAAATGATAATTACCCCTTCTTAGTAAGGACTAAGATTAAATCTATGTAGTTTCTCATTGTTTCCCTGCTCAGTCTTTGGTGATTGCTGGATCACACCTGCAATGGCCGTGACAGACTTTTCCGGTACAAGGATACAACTTGCCGTGATTTTAACGCCAATCCGGTCAAGCTCCAAAAGCCGGTGTATTGTTTTCTGATTTTCCAGTGAAAAATCGCCATAACCGGCAGAGTAACGCCTCTGCATGAGTACTTTATTTTCCCTGCGCAGTTCCTGGTTGAAATAACCCATGATCCAGTCCAGGGAGGCATTAACCGTTTCGCTGGCGGCAGCATCAAAGACGACACCCCGGGTTAAGTGGTGACTTGCGGTATCCTCCTCTATGGCGTTCATGATATCGCTGCCCGCCGTGGAGCCCATCAGGACAACCTCCCGACAATGCTCAAGAAATGTGGTCAATTGGCGACTTTCAAATACCACATCGTTAGAAAGGACAATTCTCATAGCGCCTTTCTCCTGGATGGGTATCCGTATCGCTGCACCCTGTAAGTGGATCAGTAACCGGGCTTCTGCTATATATCTCTCCACTTCTCCTTTCTGCCAGGGTAGGATCATGGTAACGTCTTTTCGGTATCCCAGACGTCTGTATACCCTCTCGTATGGCACAACAACGGATATGTTATCAAAAAAAATAGGATAATGCTGCATTGCTGAGGATCCTACACCGTATACCGGCTTATGTCAAGGAGACACACCTGGACCATGCTGCTTTCACAACAATGGTTATCACGCAATATTTTATAGGGGAGGGGTAAGGAGACGGCCTTAAATCGCTATAATCCTTTTACCTTCAATCTTTCGAGGTAGGCATGATCGGTGGCAAGATCGGGATGACTTATCACTTCATCAATCTTAATCACTTCATTAAGGATTTTTTCACACTGACCATAGTTTCCTAACTTTTCATAACAGTGGGCCATGTTCAACATGGATGTCCTCTTATTGGGAAGATCGTTAGTCTTATCTGAAATCTTTAGGCTCAATTCGTAGTATTGAAGAGATTTGTTCACCTGTCCCCATAAATCATAGATCCTTCCCAGGTGTTGGTAGGCGGCGCTTTCTCCCTTGAGAAAGCCGATTTCTTTAGCCACCTGAAGACTCTGATGGTAGAACTTTAACGCCTGGTCGCACTTCCCCCAGCTTTGATACACCATGCCGATATTGTTCAACGCTATGCTCTCCCATTCCCGGTACCCTAACTCTCTCGAACGTTTCAAGCCCGTCCAGAATTGCTCGAGAGATTTATCGAAGCGCTTTTCCTCATGATAGAGCAAACCCAGATCATTCACCTCCGTCAGTTCATCATTAACGGGAGGAGGGAAGCGCTTCGTCGCATCCGTTCGAAAGATGTCTTCAGTCTTAGGCATATCCACATCCGATGTGTCTGTGCTTTATTTTACTCTGAGGGTTTCTCAAGGTTTTTTTCTTGTCAACGCGATTTAACGGTATTATACCTCCATCAAACGAGCATCTGCCGGCTTGATGGGGGACTACAGTGGACAACCGGCTTCATAGGGAAGGAGACACGGAATGTGGTGCCTTCATCAGGATGAGAGGAAACGGTTATCTGCCCGCCGAGTTCATCTACAATTTTTTTGGTGACCAACAGTCCCAGACCGGTACCGTAGCGCTCCTTCGTGGATAAGACCTCGGTAAACATATAATTTTCCCACCCCTGGGGCAGGCCTGGGCCGTTATCGGAAACCTCGAAAATCGCTATCGGTCCCTTCAGGCGGGTCTTTACTTCTACCCGATGGTCTTTACGGTTTGCATCGAACTTACAGGCATCCAGGGCATTGTGAACCAGGTTAGCGAGAATGGTGTGCAGGTCCTCAGCGTTAAGCAGCATCGGACCGAGCTCTCGGTCAGTATCTATCGTCATCTCAATTTTTTCCCGTGCTGCGGTTTCGGAAAAAAGGTCGAAGACCTCCCGAACCACCTGATTCGCATCTATAAGGCTAATCTGATGCTCACGCTTTTTAGCACAGTAAAGTATATCCTTTACCAGGCCGGCAATCCGGGCTACATTGCGCTGCACGATCTCCCACCCTTTTAAGGTCTCCTTCTGGTCTTTTTTATTCAGCCCTGAATTTACCACGTAAATACCGCCATCGAGACCGGTGAGTATGTTTTTGATGCCGTGTGCCATGGTGGCTACAGTATGTCCCATCATGGTCAACTCGGTCTGCAGACGTTTAACAGGGGTGATGTTAGTGGACATCTCCATCACCGCCACGATCTCTCCCCGCTCATTCCGCAGAGGACTGGTATAGACGATGACAAAGGCCTCGTTACCGTCACGGGTAATCACCTGTTCTTCGCTTACGTGGACCTGGCCATCGGCAAATGTCTTAGCCACCGGGCACTCGGGACAGGGGGCCGTTTTTCTCTTATAGACCTCGTGACATAGCTCACCTACCCGGTCGCCAAAATCCTGGCGAAACAGGTCGTTGGTCTGAATGATACGCAATTCAGGAGTTTGTACGGAGATGTAGCAGGGAACTTTCTGGAAGAGCTGGCGATAATCGCGACGTGTCGGTTTCCATCCTTCGATGCTGATCCGATTCATGTTCTCACCTGCCCCGCTTGGCCGGAGTTCTATTTCAGGCAAGCTTTGACCTTAGCCAGTAATTCTTCGGTAGAGAACGGTTTTTCGACGAATTCCTCTGGCTTAGGTAGTCCACCGCGATCCCGGGCGAAAAAATCCTTATACGCGGTAACCCCCGTAAGAACAATCACCGGGATATTTTTGTATTCTTCGCTTTTTTTCAGTTTACGATAGAACCCGACACCACTCTGGTTTGGCATGATAATGTCAAGAATGACTGCGTCGGGGTGGAATTCACTGACCTTACCGAACCCTTCCTCTCCATCTGTCGCCATCTCCGTCTCATAACCGTTATTTGTGAGCAGGGAATTCAAATATGTCCTTACATCTTCCTCATCATCTATGATCAATACTTTCCTGGCCATCTTTCCCTCCTTTTTTCCGAAACGGTTTATAATGGACAATTCTTTCCTGGTTTCCCGACCCTTGCCAGTGCCTCGCTTGCCTTCTCTCTTACCTCCGGGGGTTGACCTTCATCCCCGGCCGCTTCTTTCAGGGCTGCCAGCACATCTCTGTCGCCCGCCCGGCCTATCATTCCGAGGGCCCTCACGGCCATGATGCGCACCTCTATCTCATCGTCCGTTAAGCATCTGATGAGCCTACCGCAGGCCCCCCTGGCTCCGGGACCGATTTCCCCCAATGCCCAGGCCGCCGTTTCCCTCACGTACCAGACGGCATCGGAGAGTGCCTCCATGAGAGACGTTACCGCCGGTACAGCCTTAGGCCCAAGGTCACCAAAGGTGAAGGCTGCATACTCCCTTACGTCTTCATGCTCATCCCCAAGCAGGGGTGTAATTTTTTCAAGGATCACGGCCGCCTCCAACCTGATCTCTCTTATGGTCTGCAAGGCGGCCAGGCGGACGAACCAGGTGTCGTCCTTCAGGGTTTCTATTAAGGCATCGCCGACGGTGTGGTTACCAACGCCAATATCGCCGAGAACACGAGCGGCGGCAAAACGTATATGACAGTCATCGTCTTTCAGGTCGCATATCAGTCGGGCTATCGCCTTTTTCATCAATATTTAATCCCCACCGGTTTCCCCAATGGTTACCCAGCCTCAATAAGACTCCACTCTCCTTCCTTCAGGTACAATTGAGCGACAATGTCCACTGCCCGCTTGTTGAGGTGGAAGGAATTGGGCTTGTCGGGACCTACCATGACCACCGGTACCCTGAAGTTAGCGGCGAATCGCTCGATTTGCTGGCCGCCAAAGTCCGCACCCCATTCAGGGTACCCCATTACTAAGAGATCGTACTCTTTTCGGTGCAGACAACGGGCCAGTTCAGCTCCCTCATTACCCTCGCATAGTCGAAAGCCCACCTTGACAAAGTCTCCCAATCTGGACTCGTAGTACTCACGTAGCTCATATTCCTTTTTGACCTGCAACTCATCGGTAACCCGCACCAATTTTTCCTTCTTCTCGTCTAAGTAAACTATCTCCCGGCGGAAACGGAAAGGTGATTCCAACCAGTGGAAGATATTGAGCTGAATATCCCTCTTGCCGGCCAATCTGAATGCGTAATCAAATGCCCAGTCACCCTGACGGGAATAGTGTGAACAAAGTCCGATTGCTTCCATGTGTTATACCTTTCTAAGTTATTTTATTTTTTCTCGTTTTTTTTCGGAATAATCAAGGCATCTGCAACCAAGTCTAAAATCTGGGCAACTTTTATGTCAAGCTTATAATGTTTAATCACGTCGGTAAGGCCGTCAACGCAGTTGTGGCAACTGGTGCAGACGATCTTGGCCCCCGTAGCCGTCAGTTGCTCCGCCTTAATCCTTGCCACCTCCATCCGGAGGGGTTTGTACTCTACCATGGACAGGAGCCCACTACCACCCGTGCAGCAAAAGTTGTCCGAGCGGTTGGGGTGCATCTCGCGGAAATCGGCACAGACCCGCTTTAATATCCAGCGGGGCTCCTCCGTAAGATCACCGGAACGGGCTATATTACAGGAGTCATGATAGGTAACCGGCAGAGGATTCCGGGAGGGGTCCACCTTTATTCGCTCCTGATTTATGTAACGAACCATAGTGACCACAACGGACTCACTGGGGAGATCCTGTTTGTATTTAGCCCAGTTGTAGCCTTCCCAGCGGGTAGAGCGGTAGCCATGGCCGCACTCGGAGATAACGATTCGTTTGGCTCGGAGGCGTTTTGCCGCTTCGTAGAGGTTCTTGGCTATATAGCCGCCCAGCTTGTCATCACCCGAGAAGAGCCCGAAGTTGGTCTGGTCCCAGCCCCAGCTTGGCATCGTCCAGCTTTCTCCTGCACAGTAAAATATTTTGCCTGCATTACCGATCGAACGCGGGTCGTACTTTACCTCACGGGGGTTGATGGTGTACATAAAATCGCAATCTTCCTTATCTATCGGTATCTTGAAGGTGGGATCATCTAATTCGGCCTGGGTCTCCTCTTCCATCCATTGTAAAGTTTCAAGGTAGTCCTCCTTCGTAACTCCCATCTGGTTGCCCGTCTCCCATGAGTCCTTACTCACTACAAAGACCCCCTCCGGTACGATCCCTAATTCCGTGAGGATTCCACGGGTGAGTCGAACCAGAACCGCTGTATCCACACCCATCGGACAGTTTAAGGTGCAACGACGGCAGCCGCTACAAGTGCCAAAGACGATGTTTTTGAGGCGATTCAGGTCTTCATCATCCTTTGGGGTTCCCGCGTGCACCCACCAGGGGACGATGCGGCCGGTCCAGTCGAAATGCCTTTTAAAGATACGCCTGATCTGATCGGCCTTGTAAGCGGGGGTCATGGTCGGGTCGTGGGGCCTAGCCAGGGCATAATGACAGGCATCGGAACACATGCCGCAATGGACACAACCTACCATTGAGCCTACTACCTGACGGCTTAACTTGTTTTTCAACAACTCCACCAATCTCTTTACATTCTTCCCGTCCGGATTATAGACCTTGAGACGCCCATCAACAACACAAGGCGTTTTATCATCAACTGCTTTCTTCTGCTCCTTTGTATCCAGAGGTAAATTAATTACATCGGAGATATTAATGCTCTTCTCGTTCAACGGTGCTCTCCTTTCATTGAACGGACGCGACGAAGCGCGTCCCTCCATTACTTGTGATATTTATTCATCCTTCTAATCCAGCAGGTCTTTCCCCGCCTCTCTTACGTGGGAATACCCCACGATGTCCCATAGTCTTACCCAGGAAATATCGTGTGAAAGGATAATAGAGGTAATGGGAAATCTTGGAAAAGGGAACGTAGATCAAAAAAAAGGTGGTCATGATAAAAAAGAAGATTAAAGGCCACTCGCTTACCTCATACTCGTTGGGGACGGCGAAAACCCCCGAGGCGAAGAAAGAACTCATCAATACCAGCGAAAAGTAATCGTCCGGGGTGCTGATAAGACGCATCGTCGGAGAGGTAATCCGCCGTATCAGCCTTATTATCCCCACGGCAAAGGCGGCCCCCAGCGCAAGCTGAAAAATGCGCACCAGAGCTTTTATCTCAAAGGCCCCCG